>CAZBOE010000028.1:0-32976 GCA_964493365.1 uncultured Tepidisphaeraceae bacterium
GCAGCAATGCGGGGCCGGGCGTTATTCGTTATTACCTGTGCTACTCGCCCGATTGCTTGCTGCATGACGATCAACCGACCGAACCCGGTGGCCGAGCGCAGTGGCCGAGCGCAGTGGGGCTGTGCGGGTCTGAATGACGATCGCCGCAGGGGAGAGTAAGCAACGCTCACGATTGTGTGCGCATATGCGATCCCAGCACCGCAGCGCCGCTCAGCGTCACATCGACGGGCGGCCCGGGTGTGTGCGCAGTCGCGACGCGCAGCCTGGCAAAGCGATCGTCGGCCGCCATGAGCCGGCGTCTCATCCTGTCGATGATGAACGGATCTGTCGCGATGCTGCCTTCGAGCAGGAGCTCAACCGACGATCCGCCGAGATTCGGATAAGAGTAGTAAGCCGATGCGAGCGCGCAGTTTGCCATCGCAGTTGCTCCTGCATCGAGAAGATCAAGAGCGATGTGCTGGGCGATTCGTTGTGTGACGTCGTCTGCCATGGGTAGACTCGCCCCGGCGGCCAGATCGCGTACCCGAACCGAATCCGAAGGCGACGAAAAGGTCGCTGCCAGCTCAGCCAGTTCTGGCTTGTTATGCACCTCGGCGGCCTTCACAAGTGACCGACGCATCATGCCCCAGAGGCCTTTGCCTGCGATCAAGTGTTGGTATTGCCCATGCTCCGTCGCATGGTGCGCGGTGATGGCATCATCATCGGGCAGAATGCGGGCCATGCCGCAGAGGATAAACTCATCACGCGTTGCGCAGGCCAGACCGGTGCCGCAGACCAGCAGGATCGTGTTTGCGGCCAGAGGGAGATCGCTGAGGAAGAACGCGCCCAGATGAGCCAGAACGCCGTCGGAGTTGTAGGCGACAAGCGGCTCTATCGCGCCAAGGGAAACCAGCAGTGCGGTCATGTTGAGCCCGAAGTGGTGCGTGTCGCTGCCGACGGCACCGCGCGAGATCAACCCGCTGAGCGTTGGCATTTTGCTCGGATGGTGGGGCACACCATCACGGATGGGAACGGCAAGCGACACCCCGATGCACGGTTGATCGACGGTGCGGAGATAGTCAACCGCCGCTGGCGATCGGTTAAGCAGTTCGCGAAAGAACAACTCCCATGGCATCGGGATGGACGGGTTTGGCATCGTCAGCGCATCAACCACCTCGACGCACCGATGGCCAACATGGGCGAGCATCAGCTTGGTATTTGATCCCCCGAAGGATACGGCGAGCGTAAGGCGGCGCTCCAGGGGGGCATCGATACACTTTGCATGCACATGGGCGAGGCCGCTGGGAACACAGACGACCTGCCGTTCGTCAAACGCCTTGCACAACAGAGCCAGCTCGCGATCCGCGCGCGAGAATGTGGAGTCTGGAGACATGCTGTTACGAAGCCGTCGTCGCTAGGCAAAATATTGCAGCAGGTGAGATAGATGGATCTCCCCTGCAATGGGGATCGGCCTGTGTTTATGGATCACCCTGGCGGGTGCATCGGGAAGTTCGCCAAGTGACGTCACGACGAGGTCTGCCGCGGAGAGGTCCTCTTCCAGCGTGTAGGCACTCGCGGTTGCGACAACCCTCAGTCCGGCGGCCTTGGCCGCGGCGATACCGATCTCGGAGTCTTCAACAACGATCGCTTCGTGCGGCTTGACCGCCGCCCGTTCGATCGCCAGGCGATAGATCTCCGGATCAGGCTTCTTGCGCTTGACGATATCGCCCGCCAAAACCGGGTTGAAGTTGATGTCGGCCAGGTAACCCGTCACGATCGCACTGGCGACCTTCTCGTTGCTGGTCGTGCAGATGCCGATGGACATGCCCGCATCCCGCGCCTGGCGCATGAGTCGATGCACGCCCGGGCGGAGTGGAAGCTGGCGGGAGTTGATCATCTCGACAAATATCGACGTCTTGATCTCATGGAGTCGTTGGATCAGTGCCCCGCGCTCTCCGGCACCCACGCCTTTCGGATAGCCGTATGTGTCGAAGTAGTAGGTCATCCGTTCCTTGCCGCCGCCGACCTGAAGATATTCATGGTAGGCGTCGACGCTCCACTCGACCGCCAGACCGCACTGGGCGAAAGCTCGATTGAACGCGACGCGGTGCCCGTCGCGCTCGGTATCGATGATCACGCCATCCTGGTCAAAGAAGATCGCCCTGATCGCACTCATCACGCCTTCCCCTCGGTGCCGAGCAGATCGATGTAGTAGGCGACACGCCGCTTGATTGCATCTTTAACCGCCTTATCGACGCGGCCCGGATTGTATTCCGTTCGGTGTTCATTGATGTAGTTGAAGGTCGTATCGATCAGCGTGTGCTTGAGATCGGTCGAAACGTTGAACTTGGCGCCGCCGGCGGCAACGAGGCGCTTGACGACTTCGGGCTTAAGCCCGGTGCCACCATGAACAACCAGCGGGACGCGAATGTCGCCACCGGGGTTGATGATCTGCTGAACTGTGGCAAAGCGATCAAAATCGATCTTCGGGTTATCGGTGACATAGACTCCGTGGGCGGTCCCGATCGCCGGGGCAAACAGGTCGATCCCGCTGCGAGCCACGAAGTCGGCGGCTTTGGCTGGATCGGCGAGTTGAGCCGCGTCCTCGGCCACGGAGATCTGGTCTTCAACGCCGCTTACCGTGCCGAGTTCGCCTTCGACGCTGACGCCGCCCAAGCTGTGGCAGTAATCGGCCACTTCACGCGTGACGCGGATGTTCTGCTCGTAGGGATGATGAGACCCGTCGATCATGATGTTGGTGTAGCCGGCGTCGGCGCAGCGCTTGCAGAAGTCGATCTCCTCGCAGTGGTCGAGATGAAGACAGACCGGCACCGGCGCCCGTTCTGCCAGCGCCCGGAACACCGCAACAACCACCTCGGGCGTGTGAAACATGGCAGGGGTGACCGACGTCTGCACGATGACAGGCGCCCGCTTTTCGACTGCGGTTTCGACAACCGCCTCCATCTGGACGAAGCAGGTGACATTGAAAGCGCCGACGCAGTATTTGCCCGCGGCGGCATCGATTAACATCTGCTTGGCGGATGCGATGGCCATTGCGTTATCCAATGTGAGTGCTCGAGACGCCGCTCCCAAAGAAAGATTTGGCAGAGACGGTTCCGCTGCGGTGTCGCCCGCGGAGCTCGATGCGGCGGCTTTCGAAGGGTAGAAGATCGAAGAAGTTGTCAGAAAAGTACCAGCCGAAGTCGTCGCCATCGGGCGACACACCGGTAAGTTCAACGCTTCGGGCGAAGCGATTGGTGCTCACAATGATCGCGCCTGACTCCTGTGTGAGCGACAAGGTGGGGTCGGGGAACTTCAGCCGTCGTTCCTTATCGGCAAAGTCGATACTGCGAGTGACCACTTTGCCGTCCTGCGACTCAAGGTGGGCGTAGAGGGCGTGCTGGCGCGAAAACATGCCGAAGCGATCGAGCGTGGTCACAACGCGTGAATCACCGGCCTCGACATGGACCGGTCGAACAAACTGATCGAGCGTCTCATTGCGGGCCGTATCGAACAGCCGGACAACCACGGATCCCGTGAGGTCGGCGGCAGTGTCATTGACGAGCCAAAGGTGGATGTGGTCGCCGATGTCGAAGCTGAGCAGCACCGGTTCGTAAGCCCGCCGCAAGGCATAGTAGGCCATCGTCGGCTCGATGAACGAATCGATCACGCCCGAGTAGATCATCGGATAGGTGTCGTTGAGCTTCCAAAGATAGTGGCCCATGGTGCGGCGGGGCTGGGTCTGTTCGGCTGCTCGCTTGCCGCGTCGGTAGCGCTCGACATTCCGTCGAATGTACATGCTGTGGGCCGCGCCCATGCGGTAGATGAGTCCCTCGGGTGTGTCGGTGGTGTCGTAGAAATCCTCGACGGCCGCCTGGCGGGGCGCGGTGAAGTCCTGACCGAGCGTGAGGCGCTGCCAGCTTGGCGGAATCGGGCGGTCTGCGTGACTGCGAACCCGGCCGGTGAATCCTTCTCGAGGCCAGATATCATCGCCGAGAACTCGACGGAGGCTCTTGATCAGCGGCGGAGAGATGCGTGTGTTTTCGCTGAACAGGATGGGGAACTCTTCACCCGGCACGTACCAGATGTGGTTGTATGAGTGTGAGTCTCCCTCGGCCGGGTCGTTGGGGAATGAACCGCCGTAAGGCGAGTTAACGAGATAGATCCGATCGGGGTCAAGTCGCCCGCATACTTCCGGGTAATCCTGTTCGAAAAGGACACGACCCACCATCGGCCTGGTAGGGTGGTCCATCCCAGCGCCCATGTAGCACTCATTGCCGCCGCACCAGAAGAGGAGCGACGGGTGATGCTTAAGACTCTTCACCTGGTGTTCGGCTTCCCGTCGGCACAGTCCGCGGTAGGCGTCGTGGTCGGGATACATGCCCCATGTGTGGAAGAACTCGTGCCAGATCAGCAGGCCGCGGCGATCGGCTTCGTCGTACAGTTCCTCGGAGTATGGCGCGCCCGGCCCCCAAGCGCGGAGTGAGACCATGTTGGCATTCTCGACGAGGTCGAGCGTCTGCCGGAGGCGCTGTGAGTTCCAGACATGTGAGATACTCGGAAGCGGTGTAAAGTTGGCGCCCCAAAGCTTGACCCGCCGACCATTGATGCTGAAGTCGAAATGGCCGTGGTTTCGGACCTCGCGAAAGCCAATGGTGCGCTCGATGACGTCGAGCGGCCGACCAGCCCGCGTGGTTTCAAGCCTTAGCACATAAAGGGGCTGATCCCCGTACCCCCGCGGCCACCAAAGCCTGGGGCGCTCGATCCGCAACGACAGGCTACGCGCCCAACTGCTGCGCGATGTCGGAAGGTTGACCAGTTGATCAACGACTACCGCGCCCGAAGGATCGACGATCGTTGCACGGAGCCAGTCACCTGCCGAAACATCGCCGTCTCCGGTTACCGCGAGTGAGATAGTGGCGCTCGCATACTGGTCGGACAGGAACGTGCGGATGTTGCACTCGGTGATCCGCGGTCCGACGGTCTGAATGAGCCGCACTGGTGCGAATATGCCGACAGGAGTCAGGTAAGGGTGGACACCGTTGAAGTTGTTGAAGTCTTCGTGCGGCTTGCGAAGCATCCGGTTCGGCTTGATGCACGATCGCCACGACTCAGGCATGTCGACCTGCTTCACCCAGTGCTGCGACGAATGAAAATGGACAAGCAGCGTGTTGTCACCGACCTGGACCGAGTTCGAGACGTCGATCTCCAGCGGCAGATAAATATCTTCACTCGAGCCGATGTGGACCTCATTGAGGTAGATATCGGCGAGCGTGTCGAGCCCCTCAAACCGCAGGAATGTCCGTCCGGCCGTCGACTCAAGGGCGAAGCGGGTGCGATAGACCCAGTCTCGTTCTGAGACCCACAGGCAGCGCTCGGCGGCCCCAAGCCGCATGGGATCCTCAATCATGCCACTGGCAAGGAGCACATCGTGCACCTGTGCAGGCATGCGACACGGCAGCCATGTGGCATCGGGGCATTGTGCTGAATATGCGGTCACAGCAGGGGGTAAGAGGCGGCCATGATCGCTCCGCTCGGCGATGTGCCACCCGTCAACCAACTCGGTTATGCGCCTCATCGAGCTCTCCCGCCTGTCCGTGTGCCTCACTTCAGCACTGGTCAAAGCTACCGACGCATATCGGAACGGCGAGGCACCAAATGCGCAATCGTCGTCACTTTTTGCGCCTCATTGCCTGCGGGGTCTGGGCTGCTTGAGTTGCCTGTCTTTCTGCGCAATTCGTACGTGGTGATGACTGGTCGCGCCGGTACTGTGCGCGGGGGGCTGACTCGAGCGGAGATTCATGGAGACGACTTCTTTGGCCCGCCCGCTGCCGCGTGTCGGCATCACCATGGGTGACCCTGCCGGAATCGGCCCGGAGATCATCGTGAAGGCGATGGCGGAGCACTCGGTGCGGCTGGTGTGCCGACCCGTCGTGATTGGCGATGCGGCAGTGATCTCCGCAGCGATGAGGATCGTTGGATCGTCACTTCGCCTTCGCGCGATCGAAACACCTGGCGACGCAAGCGGTGATGCAGGGCTGATCGAGGTTGTGGATCAGAGAAGCGTGGACATGGGCCAGCTCCACCCGGGCACCGTCTCGGCCATGACCGGCCATGCGGCCTTCCGAGCCATCGCATCTGCCATCGGCCTGGCTATGTCGCGGGAGCTTGATGCAACCGTCACCGCTCCGATCCATAAGGAGGCGCTTCAGGCGGCAGGACACAAATACGCGGGCCACACCGAGATATTTGCGCATCTGACCGACACACGCGACTATGCGATGATGCTCGCAGAGGGCGAGTTCCGCGTCGTCCATGTGACGACGCACGTGTCGCTCCGCAACGCCTGCGACCTGATCACGCGGCAGCGAGTGTTGAAAACAATCGAACTTGCGAATGAAGCCTGTCGCGGCCTGGGGATTCAAACGCCGCGGATCGGCGTAGCCGGCCTCAACCCGCATGCCAGCGACGGGGGACTGTTTGGTTCAGAGGAACTGGACCATATTGCACCGGCTATAGCCGAGGCGCGGCGGCGGGGGATGATGGTGGACGGGCCTCTGCCCGCCGACACGCTTTTCCCCAAGGCTTCCTGCGGCGGTTACGACATCGCGGTGGCGATGTACCACGATCAGGGCCACGTCCCGGTGAAGATGAAGGGCTTTAAGTTCAACGCGCAGACCCAGTCGTGGGCCGCGGTTGAAGGAATCAACGTCACGCTCGGCTTGCCGATCATCCGCGTGTCGGTCGATCACGGCACGGCGTGCGATCAGGCCGGCAAAGGCAGCGCGTCGCCCAACAGCCTTCTGGCTGCCATCCGTTACGCCGCACGGATGGGGGTGACCCGGTGGGGCAGGGCCTAACCGCTGCGGAGGATCAAGATGACTGCGCAAGCGCCGGGTGCCGCTGTCGTGCGTTCCGAGCAGGCTGTGGAGGCGGCCGAGCCCCGGTCGTTCTTTCCGATCGAAACCCAGCGCCAGCGGGTCCCCTGGCCGTGGCTTTTGATGATGACCGCGCCTGGTCTGGCGTCAGGCTATATCGAGTTCTGCAGCGCCGGTCCGTTGACGTTCACAATCAAGAAGTTCGTCAGTGATCCGGCACTCATCACGTTTCTGATCAGCATCAACACGCTGTTCAACTTTCTCGTCGGAACGTGGGCTGCCTATTGCAGCGATCATATCTGGACGCGCTTCGGACGGCGCCGCGTGTTTATCGTGCCGGGTTGGATCGGCGTCGCGGCATGCATGTTCTTCGTTCCGCTGATGCCGGGCATCGTGCCGCTGGCGATACTGATCGTCGTCTACCAGTTCTGCCAGGATTTTGGCGCCTCCAGCGTCAACGCGATGAGCTATGAGGTTGTTCCGCCGAATCAGCGCGGGCGCTTTGCGACATTTGTCATGATCGTATCGTCGCTGGCGGGATTGTTTAACAACCTCGTGCTTCTGGCACAGTTTGACCGGAAGTACCACTTGAACGTCATGGGATATGACCTTCACATCTCAGGCGAGCAGGTGCTGTACTGGTATGGTTCGATGTTCGTGCTGGTCATCGTCGCGTTTCTGGCCTTCTGTGTTCGGGAGCGAAAGCCTGCCGTTCTGCCGCCCAAGTTCAGCGTGTCGCCCAGGACGTTCTTCAGAGAAGCCTACGGCCCACGCGATTTCCGCATTCTTCTCACGTTGTGCATCGGCGTTGCTGTCTCGGTTGTAGGCATGGGAACCAACAACGTCCTGCTCGTTACCGATCAGTTCGGATTCAGCAAGGCCCAGCTCGGGCACCTCTCAGCGATCAACATGATCGCCAACATTCTGCTGTTGGCCCCGCTGGTCGGCTTCTTCGTCGATAGGCTTCCACGGTTGCGGCTGACGATGTTCGGCATCATCGGGATGGTGATGACCAACGTGACGTATTTCCTCTTCCTGCGGCTTGTGTTGGACGGCAGGCCCCCGTCTTTTGGCATCGTCGTAGCGCACAGCATCATCCATGCGAGCTTCGGCGTCTGCTACAGCATGAGCCACGGCCCCAACGTGTATGACTACGTGACAAGCAATCGCTACGGCACATGGCAGGCCGCGCTGACGCTGCTCAACGGAATCCTGCTGTTCGTCCTGCCCAATTTGTACGGGCTTTGGGTCAAGGGCTACTCGGCCATATTCTGTGAGCCGGGTGAGTTCGATTACACCAGCGCGTACATCCTCAACGGGATTCTGGGGACGGTGGGGATCACGATGCTGTTCGTGTTCCGATACTGCGTACAAACCGGCCGGATCATCCCCCGGGGGCGGATGGAGCGGCAGACGCAGTCGTCTTGATGCCTTTTGGTGGGCTGAGGTGTTACTCGGTCGCCGGCCCGACCCGCTCGAGGATGCGGGTCTGACTGACGGCATCAGTCCGGGCTGACTGCCTTCGCGTCGCCCGCAGACGATGTGAAGCAGAGCAGGACATCGGACGCCGGTGTGCCGGCGATGACGAGGCGTTCCAACACGTATGTGCCCGGAGGAACGCCGGCGGGATCGTGCCACGCAACAAGCTCATCATCGCTCTGAACGGCTTTCAGGTTACCCAGAAGCGGCCCGTCGGAAGGTGTCATCTTCTTGTATCCCGGCGTACCGAGGCGGATGCTGGTGATCCTTCCGGAGATGGAGATCGTCGCCTTGCCTGTCGCGGGGTCATATCCGAGTCTGACTTCTCCAGTGCTGTCACGCTCGAGGTTGACGCGGTCGGGACGAGCTTCGACGGCATTCCAGCTGATCCGCTCGAGCAGATCGTCGATCGGCCGGGTCTCGATGTTGGAGTCGTCATAGTCGCCGTGTTTAAGGGCGAGTCCGAGGGGGCTCTTGCCCGTCAGTGCGGCGTAGAAGGTATACGCGTAGACACCTTTGGCCAGCGGGCCCGGATGAATCCGGTCGTTCGCCTGAGAGGTATACAGGTAGTGTGGCGCCGCGCCTTGCGGGCGCTCGAGTATGGCCTGCTTCATCACCTCCGCAATGGGGACGACTACTGCGCCGAGCTCGCTGCCGATCGCGTTGTAGTTTCTCATCAGCTGGTCGCTCGCAGCCGCATATGCGGCGATGTCTGCCGGGGAATCGGTAGCCGGCTTGTTGCCATAGCGCGCGAACAGCACGGTCTGACCGCCTTGTTTACGGATGACCATGTCGAATCTGCGGACATAGGCGTTGAACACCGCCGCGTTCTCAGCCGAGTCATCGGCGGCGGGCTCTGAGTCGTCGGAGCCGAAACCCTGGAGGCAGACAAAATCCCATCGCGTGCCCGGCGTGATGCCCTCACCGGTCGGACCGGTGAGGATGTTGGCATAAGCGCCTTTCGAGGCGTCAACCAGGCCGTCGGAATCGAGCCTCTTGTGGACCGACGTCAGGTATGACGGAGTCTCGTGATGCGAACGCAGGCCACGCGCCCATTTCGAAAGGCGTCCCCATTTCAGCGGCTCTAGCTGCTGTGAGACGAGCAGCGCGTTGAGGAGCCCGGGTATCGCGTCATCTTTGGCTAGCGAAAGGCTGTTGCCGATCGTCAATAGTGTGTCGCCGGGTTTGAGCGGTTCGCCGGCCGGCAACGGCGTGGCCAGCGAAAGTACGGAGGCAAACGCGACGCTTCGCAGAACCCGCTGGGAGAACGATGACATACAGGCCTCCTTCGGCAATCCCCGTCATAAGCCTAACCATCACGCCCAGCGTCGCTTGGACACGGAGGCATTAACCGATTGAACATTTGCGCACGCTGGCGGGACAGCCAATGGCCGCGCAAGATGCAACGCATGCGGAACTTTCGACGTCTGCTTCCGGAGTGGCTTCGAGTGGGAAACTTTCTGTCGTGCCGGCTGATCGACGTCGGCGGCCGGTCGAGCCATATCGGATGCTTGTTCAAGCAGGAATACCGCACAGGCGACCGCCCTGCACGGTGGACGATTCACCACTTTCCACCCGGCGACCGCCCCAGTGGGAATGGTGTCGTGGGGTTGAGCCTGGCTCTCGACGGGAGCGCCACGTTCACCGATCCAACCGGACGAACACACGAAGTGCGCCGCGGTCATCTGTTTCAGGTTCGAACGGGGGAGCGGGGCGGCACGCCGATGCTTGTGCCCGAGGATGGGTTCACCGAGTTCTCGGTCTTCTTCGAGCCGCGGCTGGCGGACGGGCTTCTGTCGATGGGTGTACTGGATCCGAGCTTCCACTATTCGCCCACCAAGGAGAGTGCGGGGCTGATCGGCAGCTATGTCGACCTGCTCCGTGCGATGGAAGACCATTCGACCCCGAGCCAGACCGTGCTCCGCAGGAGCATCTCGCTGCTCGACCAAGCCTACGAAAATGCCAGGGGCGCGATGCCGACGGACGACTCGATCGTTCGTGCATGCCAGTTACTCACTGCTCATCCGGAGCCGTCATACACGGCCCGGGAAGTCGCTGCGGCACTGGGGATCGAATACGAGACGTTTCGACGCCGCTTCCGAATCCGCATGGGCATCGGCCCGGGCGAGTATCAGCTGCAGCAGCGAATCGACCAGGCAGTTCGGCTGCTTCGCAGCCGTACGGTCAACGAGACCTGCGAGATCCTGGGATACACCGACGTCGCCTTCTTCTCGCGACAGTTCAAGGCAGTGATGGGCATATCGCCCAAGCACTTCAGGCCGCCCGAGGCCCGACCTGTGCGGTCCGATTAGCGCCTTCGCAGTTTGTAACAGCTTGTGCGCCCTTTGGACTGCAGTCGGCATGGTATCGCCCGATAGCATCTGCATGCGGGGGGAGGCAAGTAGAACCCGGCCCGCGGACACCCCATGTCAATCGAGCGTCGACGATGGCTCATCGCTGCAGATGACATCACCGGCGCTGCCGAGGTGGCGGGCGCTGCGCGGTCGATGGGGCATGCGGTGCGGATCGTGCGCCACGGCGCCGACGTGGGGATCGACGTCGGCTCGACCTTGGTCATCCTGGACACCGATTCCAGATCGCTGACCGCGGAGTGTGCGGCTAGCCGCGTGACACAGTTGCTCCGTCCGTGGATCGCGAGCGGATGGGACCTCGGTTACAAGAAGACCGATTCTGTGTTGCGCGGAAACGTCGCGGCTGAGGTGCAGGCCTGTCTTGCTGCCACCGGGAAGTCTTCCGCTGTTCTTCTGCCAGTCAACCCTGCACGCGGCAGGACGATTCAAGACGGAGTGCTGTTGGTCGGTGGTGTGCCACTGCACGAAACCGAGTTCTCTCGCGACCCTGAACATCCTGCGACGGTGAGCGATGTTCGGCAGCTGCTCAACGCGGCAGTGGGCGGCCACGAGCATGTCAGCTCGCCTCATGACCACTCGGGGGCTCGCGTTCTTACCTCTGACGTTGTAGCAGGCGAGGACTTGAGGCACTGGGCGAAGTGCCTTCGCCGTGACCAGTTGGCGGCGGGAGGTGTGGAGTTCTTTCGCGCCTGGCTCGAACATCATTCATCGCAAGGATCTGATTCGCCCGCCGGAGTGATCCCGATGCTGGAGCCTCCCCTGCTGGCGGTTTGTGGGAGCCGCTCCATCGGCGGACGGTTGGCATGCGACCAACTGGTCCGCAGCGGGGGAGTGCCGTTGTCGGCGCCACATGACCTGACGGCCCCGCGGCTATCGTCTCGCCGGTGTGGCCGCTGGGCCAAGAGTGCGGCGGAAACGCTTGATAGAGCGGCACTTGTCGTCATGGAAACCGGGCGATTGCATGCCGATCCCGCTGGCGTTCGAAATGCCGTCGGGGCCAGCGTAGCCCAAGTCCTCTCGAACCGGCGGGTCAACTCGCTGCTGATCGAGGGCGGGGCGACGGCGTCTGCCATCCTGTCGCGCATGGATTGGAATCGCTTGGAGGTGCTCGGCGAACTCGACACCGGAGTAGTCATGCTTAGAGCCGGACCGGGCATGCCATTGCTGATCCTGAAGCCCGGCACCTATCGGTGGCCGACAGCGCTGCTCGAGCAGATCGAGCGTGTGCTAACACAGCAATCCATCCCGGGGTCAAGATAGGCGGCTCAACGGCAGGTTGGATCATTCGAGCGTGAGAAGATAGTAAAAGGTCTTATCGACTGCGGTATCAAATTGCACAACGCTGCCTTGGTGGCCCAGCATCTTTCCGGTCGAGCGTCCGTCGTGATCGAGTAACTCGACAGAGATTATCCGCCTGCCGGTGAACTCCAGCCGGCCCGAAACAGGTTCAATCAGGATCGGTGCTCTGCCCAGCGCGTCAAGCCGGGTGCGATCGATGTTGTAGTGCATGCCGGTATTTCGCAGGCGGCCCATGGCGACGACCAATACCTGCGCAGCGCCGGAAAGCTCATCGTGCCGGCCCAATGCCGTGACGAATACACCGCCAAACCCCCCGACAACCTCAATTGTGACCTCGCCGAGCTTCTGTGGGTCGGTCGGCAGGAAGCCAACCACCGCCTTGCTTGCCCTGGTATCGACGGTGAAGAATCCCTTCCCTGGGTCAGCGATACTCCACTTCAACTGCCCCGTGGCAGAAGTAATGACGCTGTCTCGCTCGAACTGCGCCATGTCGGGCAGATCGCTCGGCTGCGGTGAGTCTACAAACTCGACCACCACCCGACCGGCCGCGAAACTCGCGCCCGGCATGGGGCCGTGATATGTCTTCACATCGTGTCGGCCGACAATACGTTCATCGCCGATCAGAAGCTGAAGTTGCTCCAACTCTGTGAGGCTGACACGGCGGGTTGAGATCACCGGCCCAGGCTCGACGTCACCTCGATAGATCATGCGGGCGAGCACGGGATAGATTCCTATCTGATCCGGGCGTTCGACGTTCCACAGCAGGTTGCCGACATGAAGTGCCGGTGAGTATCCCCTCCCGGTGGTGCGTGCCGCAAACTGGTAGCTGGCATCCCAGTCCTGAAGGCCCATGCCATAGATCGCCATGATGGCGGGCGATTCAATCGCCCACTCGTTAGGAAACACGGTGCACCATTCGCTGATCGCAAATGGGCGGTCCGCCACCTGATAGAACCCCAGCGAGAAGATCCCGCCACCCGGCTTGTTGATCTGAGCGGTGTTGTTGAACGCATCCTCGCGGGGTTTCCAACCTGTCAGGCCTCCGTGGTAGTTGTGACGATCGATCATCCCGACGAGGTAGTCGCTGCGCAGATTGTAGTATTCCGTGGCCGTGCCCTGGGCGCGCCAGCACGATCCGACAAGCGGCCCGGCATACCCCGTCTTGCGAACGGCGTCTTCGAACGACTTGTAGAATGTATTCTGGGTAAGGTGCTTGAACCGGGCGGTGTCCGACAGCCGGCGACGAAGGTGCAGGTTCTGTGGGTCATTCAGGTGGGCGGTGTTGTAGGCATAGCCGTCGAGCTGCGCGCGAATGTTCCGCCTGTCGAGGTGTTCGTCCTTGACGTCGAGCACATTGAGGGCCTCGGATTCCCACGCCGCCACCAGCGCGTCGTGTGAGGTGTAGACCGAAGCCAACCACTCGTTGAAGCGCCGATCGAAGTCGGCGTGATAGGTCGGCAGCTTCTTCAGGGTCGCTCCGGACCAGAAGAAGATCGACGCCTCGTTCTGCATCTCGACAAAGGCCAGTGCGGGGTCATCGGCATACCGCTGGCCGGTGTAGGGGTTCGTGTGTTCCAGCAGGCGCGCGATCGTGCCGATCCGCAGCGCCTGGATGTCCGGTGCATAGTCCATCACCCCGTAGGTGTTGCCGTTGTTGTTGCTGAGGATCTCTGCGCCGGCGATGAGATGTGGGAGGTCTCCCGGACGGATCTTGAGGTGGTAGATCGGTGACCAACCGTAGTAGATGCCTCGCTCCCGCAACTTCGCACAGAAATAGTCGAGACGGTCAAGTTCACCCGCCTTGAATTCCCATGAACTGGTGTCGCTCAGCAGGGCGGGAAAGAACTTATGCAGCCGTACGCAGTTGATGCCGTAACGGGCAAAACGGTCGGCCCAGTAGTCGGCTTCCTCCTTGGAGGGCATGCAGTGCCCGTCGCCGAGGTTGACGCCCCAGAATTTAACGGGTGTGCCGTCGGCGAACTCAAGACGATCGCCCTTCATCAGCACCGCGCCACGTCGGCCGGCCGGCTTCTCAAGCCAGTCGGTGAGGTCGATGACGCCGGCCGTATTGGCGGGATCCGTCACAAGAGGAAACCAGTTTGCGGTGGAATCGTCTGCGACAGGGCGCGTCGCGGGAGCAGACGCCGGCTCAGACTGGGCGTACGCGGCGGAAGCGGCAGCCAGAAGGATGACAAGTGCGGTCCTCATCTGTTCTCCGTGGGAATCACCTAGGCACCGATGCTCGTAATCGGCGGCGCGTCGGGATCGGTCTCCAGGCTCCACCGCGCGAGTCGCTCATACAGCGCCAACTGATCACTCGCGGCGGACGGGTCGGCGATGCGGTTGTCGAGTTCCCACGGGTCGGTGCGGAGGTCGTAGAACTCGTTGTCCCCGGTCTGGCGTACCACGAGCTTGTGTGTGCGCGTCCGGATCATCCGAGCGCGCAGCATCGAAGCAGGGTGGGCGAAGTAGGTCTTGTTTTTCGGAAAGCCTCTGCCTTTTTCCTCCTCGGGTATCATCCATCTACCGATATGGTCGCGCGCCTGATCGACCACCGCCTGCTCGTGACCGCCCTCAGAAAACACCGCGTCGCGAACCGGCTCGTCGCGCAGGGTAGGCTCGAGCGACCGGCCATGCGGACGGAAGGGCAACGTCAACCCCAGCAGCGAAGCCAACGTGGGGCACAGGTCGGTGTGGTCGGATAGATGGTCTATACGCCGGCCCGACGCCCATTGCGGCGCGCGGATGATGCAGGGTACATGCGTCAGGCAGTCCGCGAAGTGGGTGTCCCACTTTTCCGCCAGTCCGTATTGGCCCGCGTAATCGCCGTGATCCGACCAGAAAAGGATCACGGTATTGTCCCTCTCGCCCGTGGCATCGAGCGCCGCGACGACCTTTCCGATGTGCGAGTCGACCTCGGCAATCATGCCGTAGTATGTCGCCTGAACTTCGCGCGCGTGGGCGGGATCAATGTTCAAGCCGGTGCGACACTCCCGCTGGGCACGAACGCAAAGGGGCGCGTTGCGAGGCAGATCGGTGGGGAAGGTCTTGATCCGCTGACGGTCGAACATCGAGAAGAAAGGCTCGGCGACGCCATACGGTGGGTGAGGCGATTCGATGTTGAACTGTAGAAAAAATGGCCGCGAACGGTCTCGGAATTCGGTGAGGAACCGAACCGCGCCTGCAGCGTTGATCCTGTCGCCAGCGCGGACATCTTGCCGCCCGGCGTAGTCCCAGCCCATCGGCATCGGCTCGTTCGACCGAAAGGACGGCCCCCCGGGGCGGGATATGCCATCGGCATATGGCGGCCGATCGCCCCGATGGTCCATGTTGCTCCAGCGGACGTCGTCCCAGCAGTGATTCTTGCCGAAGACGGCTGTCTGGTAGTCAAGGGTCTTGAGCGTTGACAGCAAGTCGGGCTGACCAGGGTTCAGATGAATGGGCAGCGCACGATAGCCGTCCGTGTGAGTATACCGGCCGGTCATCAGGCTGACGCGGCTCGGCGTGCACTTGGGGTACACCGCAAAGTGATTCAGGAATGCGACGCCGTCGCTGGCCAGGCGGTCGATGTTGGGCGTCCGGACGTCCGGGTTGCCGGCATAGCCGACACAGTCTCCCCTCAGTTCGTCGGCACAGAGGATGACTAGATTCAGTGGTTCGGGCATCGTGCGCTGATTCCTCCGTGAGATGCTAAGGCTAGAGAATTGACCGAACTGGACGGTAATGCAAGTGAAAATACTCACAAATGGTGGTATAAGTGTTCGAGGCAGGTAGCAAATTGACCAAAATGGGCGATTGCGTTGACGGAGCTGGTCGAGCGGAGGTCTCGGCCATCGACGGATCGCGCCGCGGGCTCGTGCCGGCTGACCTTTGCGAGTCCGAGGCGGCCCGGGCCGACGAGATTTGCCGAAGGCTGGGTTGGGAAGTGCCGGCCCATCGAGTTGCATACGAAACGATGGAACTGTCGGCGGGCGTGGGGTTGATGCCGCGTCGTGGCCGGCACTACGACCTGCGTGCACCTGTCGCGGGGACGATGGGGTCTCTCGCCAGCCTCGTGCACGCAAAAATCGGGCTGGCGCGACGCCAGGCAATTGGTATGCGTCATCGATCGAATCCATGAGAATAGGCCTTGCTGCTCAAATCTCGGCTGCCACCGGTCGTCCGGTCGATCCTGCAGCTCTCGACCCCGACACACAAGCAATCGCATGAAAGACAGTAACCCTCGCTTCATCTGGACCGACTCCACAGGAGAAGGTCGAAACGTGTTCGCCCTGTTCCGCAGGGTGTTCTCTCTCTCGCACGCGCCTGAGAGCGCGTGTGTCAAGCTGTTTGCCGACGCGAACTACCGCCTTCGGGTCAACGGGCAGGTTGCGTTCTATGGCCCTAGTCGCTTCGCGCCGCGGTATCCGCCGGCGGATGAGGTCGATATCGCGCCGTGGCTGAGGAAGGGAGAGAATGAACTGCTCGTCGAGGCGTGGGCGCCGGGCAGCAAGCAGTTTCAGGCGATGCCCAGTCGTGGGGGATTTGTTGCCTTGGGTCACGTTGGCGGGCACGACTTGGCCACCCCCGGTCAGTGGGAGGCCGCAGTGCCCAGGTCGTGGGATCGCAATACCGAGCGGTTCAGCTTCGCACAGGGACCGCTTGAGCAACTCGACCTGCGCACCTACGGCGATGTGATGTGGCGTGCGCCGGTGCTGATCGCCGATCAGTCGCACTGGGGTCCGCTCGAACAGCGGGAACTGCCCCTTCCATCGCTGACGATGCTCAATCCAGAGCGTGTCGTCTCGATCGGAAGAACCAGGTGCACGCCTCGGATCATTGGCTTCCGCGCCAATCGCTCGGCGGTCGGGTGGTGGCAGCGGATTCCGGTCATGACACAGATCCACTCACCGGGAACAGTCTCGGCCACGCTGTACCTGTTCAGCGGGCCATGGCTGCTTAATGGGCGCAAGCTCGATGTAGCGTCTCATGGGCTGCGACGAAACCCCAGGCGAGTGCCCGTGGCGGTGGAACTTCGGGGAGGTTGGAATCTGCTGTATGGCGAGCCCCGGCTGAACGAAGACTATCCCACCTTTCTGGTGGGGATTAGTGGCGCGGAAGGTCTCCGCGTCGCTTGCTTCGGTGCCGACGGCGGGACCGACACCTTGGCCACCGCCGAACCCTTAGACGAGCAGACCAACCCGGGGAAACTCGGGCGTTCACCTGAGCAAGCAGATGACCTCGAGGATTTTCCTCGTGGCTGGACCGCGCAGAAATCATCGCCTGCGGAGTGGTCGCCGGCCCGCCGGATGAGCTGGGACGAGACCATCGCGCCCTTGCCTCACGATCCGCTCATCACGCGTGACATCCGGATACCCGGAGGCGAGGGCGATGCGACGGTGGTGTTTGACTTCGGCCGAGAGTTTCTAGGTCACTTGGTGGTGGACGTCGAGGTGAGCGGTGAGGTGACCCTCGACATCGCCTACGACGAGCGACTCAACGATGACGGCTCGCTGGGACTCTTCTGGCGCGAGCAGAACAATAACACGGCCGAACGTTACGTCATTCCGCCGGGCAGGCACGTGGTCGAGTCCTTCCATGAGCGTGGAGGGCGTTACGTCCAGCTCACTTTCCGCGGTGCAGCGGATGTCACCGTCCAGTCGGTGGGAATTCGCCGGACGGTCGGCGACTATCCGATCAAGGCGTCATTCGAGTGCGGCGACGCGATCCTCAACTGGGGCTGGCATGCCGGTGTCGAAACCACTCGGTGCAGCATGTCGGATGGATGGATCGACCCGTGGCGTGAGCGCGGGCTATACATCGGCGACGCACTGGTGGAAGCGGACGCCACGCGCGCGTTCACCGATGATCATCGCCTCACCCGCTGGGCGATCCGGTTGTGGTCGCGGACGCAGAAGCCGGACGGTCAGATGCTCGATGTCACGCCCGGCTGGAAAACCGCGCCGCTGATCGATTACACGCTGATTTGGGTCCTGATGCTGTATGATCATGTGGCATGGAGCGGCGACCTGCCCCTGGCGGAAGACGTCTATCAGTCGATCCCGCGCATCTTCTCAAGCCCGTTGTATGAAACAGCGGCGAGCGGGCTATGGGTTCCAAAGGACAAGGTATTTATCGACTGGGGCGTGGTGCCCGAGCAGCGGACGGGGGAGAACGGGCCGCTGAACGCCTTCCGCGTCGCTGCCCTCGACGCCGCCGCCACGCTTGCCGACGCCTTGCGGAAGCCCGACGAAGCCGCAGCCTACCGAACGCAGGCCGCGGAGGTGCGGGACGCGTTTCAGACGCTTTGGGACGATGCCATGGGTCGTTACGCAAACTCGCGTGAGCCCGGGGGCCTGTCCACCGCCCCGGCCATCCACTGCAACATCCTCGCGCTCCTCTATGACATTGTCCCTTCCGGGCGGGTCGATTCCGTACTGCAGTTCGTCATCAACGACCTCAGCACCAACATGGCGCGTCGAACTGCGAAGGTAGCGATCTATTTCATGTACTACGCGCTGCTGGCGCTATACAAGCACGATCGGGCCGCAGTCGCCGAACAACTGATGCGGACGCACTGGGGCTTTCAGAAGGACGCTGGAGTACTGACGCTGGTGGAAGAGCTGGATCGCCTCCGCGAAGGCGTCGGCAGCTTTTGTCACGGCTGGGCGTGCGGCAACGTTGTAATGTGCCGTCGCCATCTGCTGGGGGTGGGGTGGGAATTCTCCGATCCATCGCACGTCCGTATTGAGCCGCATGCCGACACCATCGATTGGGCCGAGGGATCGGTGCCTCACCCTCGCGGGCTGGTGCGAGTGAGGTGGCGTGTCCAGGGCGATTCCCTGATCGCGGAGTATGCAGTGCCGGCGGGTGTCAGCGTGACGTTCCAGGCCAAGGGTCGGCTTGCCAGGCTACGTCGGTGTATCCGATCGGTCTGAGGAGAAGCCATCTGCGTCCTGTAACCGCCCCCTCGCCAACTCAGACCGGTGCCGCCGACAGCATAAAGGATCGTCACACTTCGCTTTCGCGGGCGTTGACTCCGATCGCGACACGAAGCATTTGTGTTTCCACCTGATACCAGTGAAGCCGACCGTCACACCACCCTCGTGATTCGTAAGAGAATATGCGCGATTCACCGCTACATCGATGTGGCGGGTGAATCAGACTGCCGTCTTGCGGCACAGCTGCCGATGAGTTCAGGTGAAAGGAGAGGGTCAACATGCGGTCAGCAGAGTCCATCCTGTCCGCGACGATTATCGCCGCCGCTGCCATTCCATCGACTGTGATCGCGGCTGACGCGGTCACATGGCAACGATGGGAGACATCACTTACCAGCAGCAAGGGTTACTCCAACCCCTTTCGCGACGTTAGCGTGGACGTTACGTACACGGGGCCCGGTGGCCAACAGATCAAGACCGTTGGCTTTTGGGATGGGGGAAACACGTTCAAGATTCGCGCCGCATTCCCGACGGCCGGCAACTGGAGCTGGAAAGTCACGTCGTCTGATCCCGACAACGCCGGGCTGCATAACGTCACGGGCACCGTCAATGTCATCGAGTACGTCGGCGACAACCCGCTCTACCGCCATGGCAACCTGAAGGTCAGCGACAACGAGCGCCACCTGACGCACGCCGACGGCACGCCTTTCTTTTATCTTGCGGATACGGCATGGCTCGCGCCGCAGTATGCGTCGGTGAGCGACTGGCGGACGTTCATCAATGATCGTGCCGAGAAAAGGTTTTCTGCCATTCAGGTTGCCCCGGCGTCGGACTGGGATCGCAACGAGGCCGACCCCGGCAACGCTCTCAAGGCCGACTACAGAAACGTGAATGGGGATTGGCCCTTTACGACCACCGACGGGAAGTTCCTGGCGCGAAGCAACCTGACGATGTGGAACCCCGCTTACTGGCAGCACGTTGATGAGATGGTCGAGTACGCCAACCAGAAGGGCCTGGTATTGTTCATGAATGGCGTGATGCATCCGGCCGGCGGGGCGGCCGATGGCGCGCCGGAGGCGTTTGCCCGGGCGCTAGCCGGTCGGCTCGCGGGGAATCACGTTATCCTGGCTCCCAACTTCGATGCCAACCCATGGAGAACCAACAAGGTCGCCGACTTCGAAAAGGTCGGCCAGGCGCTGCAGCAGTCTGGGCCGAACCTCGTTGCCAGTCACCCCAATACCTCGTATGAGCCGGTCGAGAAGGGGCATGCCTACACCTGGCTCGACGTCTCCGGCGTGCAGAGCGGGCATAACAACGGCAATCGCGAATCGGTCTTCGCCAATGCGCGGCAGTGGACGCGGGAGGCATACGATCTCAAGCCCACCAAGCCTGTGATCAACCTTGAGGCGTTCTATGACGCCTCTGGGTCAGGCTACACGACCGGCAAGTACGCCGGCACTCCGAAGGACGCACGGGCGGCAGGTTATCTGAGCGTGCTCAACGGATCGGCAGGATATGGGTACGGAGCGTTCGGCATCTGGAACTGGGAACCCGATGAGAAGAAACCTTACCACTGGAAGAAGGCGATCAACTACGACTCGTCAACGCAACTGGGCTACATGGTCGAGCTGATGCAGGCGGTGGAGTGGTGGAAGCTCGAGCCTCGCTCCGATGCAATCCGGAACCAACCCACGTCGGGCACCAACTGGCGGCAGAAGGTCATGGCGTTCGCCATCGCCGATGACCAGCGCACCGGCGTAGCTTACCTTCCGGCCGGAGGATCCATCGAACTGGATATGAGCGTCTTCGCAGACGATATCGTCAGCGCCCGGTGGTTTGATCCGATCAATAATCGATACACCGACATCGATGGCAAGTTCGACAACGAAGGAAACGCGGTCTTCTCCGTGCCGGGTGGAATCGCGGATGACGCGGTTCTGATCCTGAAGGCCGCCGTCGTTCCCGAGCCTGTCGCGGGTGCCGTGGTGGGTGGTGCCGCGATCGCCGTAGGAAGACGTCATCGAGTTCAACGAGCCGAGCGATGAGTGACGAGTTCGGGAAGCTTTGCGTTGACGACCCCTTCGATGTGCGCCACCGCGCGACGCGACCGCCGATGGGTTGGAACAGCTGGGACGTCTTCGGAACGAGCGTCACCGAAGCTGAGGTGCAGGCCGCGGCCGACTACATGTCGGAGCATTTGAAGCCTTTCGGTTACGAGTACATCGTGCTTGATCTCGGGTGGTACGCGCCGGAGTCAACGGCGGTCGGGCACCAGTACAAGCGGGCACGGCCGCACCAGTTGATCGATGAATGGGGACGTCTGGTTCCCGCCCCCAATCGCTTTCCTCGCTGCGCTGGCGGCTTCAAGCCGCTCGCGGATTATGTCCATGAACGAGGGCTCAAGTTCGGCATTCACGTGATGCGCGGGATTCCGAATCAGGCGGTTGAGAAGAACACGCCGATCCGCGGAACCCGGTGGCGTGCGCAGGACATAGCCCGCCGGTGGGATCGGTGCGTCTTCTATGACGGAATGAGCTCGCTGCAGACAGCCCACCCGGGGACGTTGGCATATTACGCTTCGGTGCTCGAGCTGTATGCCCAATGGGGGGTCGACTTCATCAAGGCCGATGACATGTCGCGTTATCCGCGCGCGCAGCACATGGAAGAGTTCATCTTGTTTCGCCGAGCACTCGAATCCTGCGGCCGCGATATCGTGCTGAGCATGTCGCCCGGTGGCGGAACAAGCGTCATGGATCGGGGAGTAGTCACGCATTTCGCAGACATGTTTCGCATCAGCGGTGACCTCTGGGACCAGTGGGAGGACGTGAAGAACATGTTCGGCCGATGCCAGGTGTGGAATCCGTATCGGGTGGAGTACAACTGGCCCGACTGCGACATGCTCCCGGTGGGCGTTATCAACATCCGGGGGGAGAACGGCGACGGTGTCCGACACTCGCGGCTGACGCTCGACGAGCAGCAGACAATGATGACGCTCTGGTGCATCTTTCGATCGCCTCTGATGCTCGGCTGCGACCTGACGCAACTCGATGAATCAACTCGCCAGTTGATCAGCAACCCGCGCGTGCTCGCTGTGAATCAGGAAGGCCAGCGGCCAACCCAACTGCTCGATGCCCAAGGTATCGTGGCGTGGGAGTCGCACGATCCGACCGGGCAGGTGAGGTACCTCGCCGTGTTCAATACGACCGACTCGGCTGTCCACATGGATCTGCACGCAACTCAGCTTGTGGATCTTGAACGCATCGTCGACGTAACAGACCTCTGGTCCGGCCGCTCGATCGGCGCGCGAGACCTTCAGGCTGTCGAGATCCGTCCGCACGCCGCGCTGTTTGTCTCACTGCGATCAGACGCCAGTTGAACTGTTGCAGTGGGCCGAAGCCTCGCCGTCAGGGCGCGCGAGGCCGCCTTTTTGGTGGCAGATCATCTCGGATCCTTGAGCGATCCGCTGGCTCATCGCGACACTCGGTCTGCGAGCATATCGGCTTCGATGCTGGCACGCTGGGCGAGAAGTTCGACGAGTAGCTCGGGGTATTCGGAAGCCAGGTTACGTCGCTCGCCAATGTCTTCGCCGACGTTGTAAAGCATGGGCTTGTCCGAGTCCGTCTGGATGAACCGTGGCTGCTGTGGCATGACCAGCTTCCAGTCACCGGCGCGCAGGCCGAGGATCGAACTGCTGCCAAACGCCAGTGGGCGAGTGGGAAGCGGGGCGTTGGCATCGAGTAGCGGGCGGAGCGAGAGGCCGTCGTACTTGCGGTCATCGTGCAGCGGTAGGCCCGCGTAGTCGAGGAACGTGGGGACAACATCGGCAACCCACGCGAGCGTCGAACTCAACCGGCCAGGCGTGATCCTGCCCGGCCAGGTGATGAAGCCGGGCACGCGAACGCCGCCTTCGTATGTGCTCTGCTTTCCGCCGCGCAGCGGGAAGTTCGTGCCGAAGGTGAGATCGGGAAACATCTGCCTAGCCTTCTCGTCATCGCCGCCATACTGCTCGCGGAGGACGGCGCCGTTGTCGGAGGAGAAGACGATCATGGTGTCGTTCTCAAGTCCGAACGTGCGGAGGGTTCGTGTGAGTTCGCCGACGCTCCAGTCAAGTTCTTGAACGGCGTCGCCGTAGAGTCCGTTCCGTGACTTGCCTCGAAAGGCGGGCGACGCGCCGATGATGGTGTGCGGCATCGAGTGCGACATGAACAGGAAGAACGGCCGATGATGGTTCTCGGCGATGAACCGGATCGCCTCGGCGGTGTATTGCTGGGTCAGGAGATTAACGTCGATCGGCGCCTCGACGAGGTCGTCTCCCCGCATCATCGGCATCGGCGGCCATTGCTCGTTCCGCGCGGCCGCTTGGGGGTGATCGGGGCCCATGTCGTTGGGGTAGGGCATGCCATAGTACGAATCGAAATCGTGCGCCAGGGGAAGGTACTGCTTGTGGCTGTGCCCCAGATGCCACTTCCCCGCCAGGCCGCTGACATATCCGTGTGGGCGGAGGATGCGGGCGAGCGAGCGCTCGCTCTGCGGCATGCCGCCTTCGGTGGTCGGCCAGAGGAGCGTGGAGAACCCGACCCGGGCCGGATGCCGCCCGGTCAAGAGCGCAACCCGGCTGGGTGTACAGACCGGGGAGGTCATGTAGAAATCCGAAAACCGAACGCCCGCAGCGGCGAGTGCGTCAATATGAGGCGTGTGATGCCGTGTATTGCCGTAGCACCGCAGATCACCATACCCGAGATCATCGGCGAGGATGATGATCAGATTGGGCTTGCGGGCAGCTTGGATCGTGGAAGCAGTATCGCCCATGGGGTCATTCCTCCCGCCCGTTAGTCCAATACCGGAGATACTCATCACAGTGCCTCAGCATCGCGGCGTACATTCGGTCTGCCTGCTCCACCGGGATGTGGACCAGCGGGTCCATCAACAAAACCTGCTTGGCGAGGTGTGCGTCCCGCAGGACGAATGCTTGGGTGAGCAATGTCTGAAGCGCGACCACACGCTTCATGTGCGCGTCGGCCATCGGGGGGAGTGGTCTGGCAACGAGCGGCGTGATGCGATCCTGGCGGAACTGGGCGTAGGTCTCGACGATCGCGCCTTCGCTGTAACCGGGTAGCTGGCCTGTGTTGGGGAGGTTGACGTTGGTGTCGATAGGGCGGATGCCGAGCAGCGCGAGGATCTGCTGTACGCCTTCCTCCCCCGAACGCTTCAGCGGGTTCGACGCGATCTCGTCAGGCATGATGCCGGGTCGTGCGGCGTGTGATTGTCTCCATGCAAACGGCGTGAGTGTGACGCCCCAGCGCTCAATCTCGGCTTCACTGCTGAGATACCAGGGCACAAACTCGGCCAGGTGCCGATCACCGGCGGATCCGAGCACTCCGAATCGGCGGAGCAGGTCATAGCAGATCATGCCGCAACTGCCGAAGTAGCTCTGCTTCGCCCGGCGCTCGGCGGCGATGTCGGCTTTGGAGGAAAAGAAGCTCGGCTGCAGGATCATGTCGTGGATGCGGGGGAACAGGTCATGCCCTTTCCATCGGACGCCGCTGGCCAGCGTGAAGTGGTTGACGCCTGCAATGTCGAGTTCGATCTCGTGACGCGCGGGCGGAGACTCGAGCCCGAACCATTGCTGCACGAGGTTGCCGACGCGCCGCTGCGTGCCGAAGACCTCGTGACAACAGCCAAATGCCTTGATCGATGGTGCCGCAGCATAGAGCGCAGCGGTGCACCAAGCCATCGGGTTTGTGTAGTTGATGACCCACGCATGGGGGCAGGCTGACATGATCGCCCGGGCCATGTGCGCCAGCATTGGCATCGCCCGCATTGCCCTTATGACGCCGCCAGGGCCGGTGGTGTCGCCGACAGATTGGAGAATGCCGAAAGATCGGGGAATCTCCAGGTCGGCATAGCGCAGGGCGATTGGACCCGGCTCGATCGAAATGACGACGAAATCGGCTCCGGTCAAGGCTCGTCCGAGGTCAGGCTCGGCCGCCACTCGAAACGTAGTGCGCGAATCGGCATGGGCGAATGTGCGCTCACCGATCAGTACGTTCCGGTCTGCGGCGGACTGATCTATGTCGTGGAGGATAAGCTCGCCCGATAACTCGGGGCAAAGCGCGAGGTCGGCCATGAAGTGATGGGCCCAGTAGCGGCTTCCGCCGCCGATGTATGCAATTCGGATCTCGTTCATCTCAGAGAGTCCTTCGTCTGACGCCTCTCAGCAGACGGTCTTTCGTGGTCTTGCAGACCCTCGGCTGAATGGCAGCCGCACAGGCTGGATCGGGCGAGATGCAAGGCTCGATTCGGAGGCCGGCAGGTGCTCACCTGAAGGAGGTTGCGTCATTGGTGCAAAGACCCCTGTGAAACCCGCGGCGGTGTCGGACGAGAGCCTTACCGCGTTAGATCAGCTCATCATCAAAGACTTTGCGCTGGCCCGAGGCAGACGGCGCAGCGGGCGAGATGGCAGGTCTTGGCTCACCCGCCCGTTCCATTCTGCCGGCCAGCTTTCCGCGGAGCCACTCTCTCACACGCGTGTGGGCCTCGGAGTTCACGAGGTTGTCTAACTCGTATGGGTCGGACTCCAGGTCATACAGAAACTCCTCGATGTAGTGGTCAGCGCCGCAACGGGCTCCACCGCTGACCCCCGGCGCGCTAACTGAGTACTTCCAGCGGCGCGTCCGAATAGCCCGCCCGATCTGCGATTCGCTGATCTGAACAAACACCTCGTCGTCCCAGGCCGTGTCGGTGCGGCGGACCAGCGGCAGCAGCGACCTTCCCTGCATGGTGGCTGGAACGCGCAGTCCGGCGGCATCGAGAAGCGTGGGCGGCAGGTCGATCAGGCTCACAAGCTGCCTTATCCGGCCACCGCCGCGGAAGGGCCCGCCCGCGAGGACGCACGGCACCCGAATGCTCGCATCATGGCAGCTGCGTTTATACTCACTGTTTCGCGTTTTGAAGTGTGACCCATGATCGCTTGTGAACACGATCACCGTGTTCTCTTCGAGATGCAGCGACTTCAGAACATCGAGAAGCCTGCCGAGCGCCTCGTCGATGCGTCGAACCATGCCCCAATAGCCGCCAAGGTGACGGGCGGATGTCCCGCCCAGGGCCTGAAGGTCGGGGGGCGTCCAACGGCCGTCATAACGCTGACGGTAGCCCACCGGGGGCGGGTAATCGTCGATATGGTTCTGATGGTGCGGCTCGATTAGCGACAGAAACAGGAAGAAAGGCTTCTCCTGCTCTGGCCGCGGGCCTTCCAGCGTCGAAGCGGTCACATGGAATGATCTCGCCGGTGGCGGGCTCACCCTGGCCCCGATGTATCGGATCGCAGCGTCCATTACCGCGTCGACGCGATACCCGGGGCAGAACACGGCCGCGCCGCTGTTGTCATACAGAACGGTGTGATAGTCGGTGCTGGTCATCTCCAGCACGTTCGACGCCATCCAGAAGTCGTAGCCGCCCCGGTAGGCCGGATCGACCGGGCCAAGGCTCTCCTTGGGGCCAAGGTGCCATTTACCGACATAGGCTGTGTCATACCCGCCGGCCGCCATTTCGCGCGCAATGGTCGGGACGTCCGGCGCCAGAGGCTTGGCGTCATTCTTCCAGTTGCCGTGGTGATTCTGGTACATCCCCGTCTGCAGACACATCCGCGCCGGGCCGCAGACCGGCTGCGGCGTAAACGCATTGGCGATGTGAGTGTTGTCCAACGCCAGGCGATCAAGGTTGGGTGTCAGGTCAAGCGGATTCCCGTGCAACCCCGTCGAGTCAAAGCGCTGCTGATCGGTGAGGATGAAAATAACGTTGGGTCGGGGTGCTGTCGGCATGTCGGCTGGACTCTGAAGTGGCCTTAAGTGAAGAGATGTTGATCGGCCAGCATAGCCGACGACCGTCGATACTTGGATGGCTCGGCAGGGGCTTGCCGGTCTCCTCGGCCGCTACCCGATTCCATTCGTCATTCGGAAGCGTCGTTAGGGCCGTCAGCAGAAACGTCCGATCCACCGCCGGGCCGGACCGACCGCGCTTCGACGAGGTCGGTCCGTCGAGGTGCGCCGGCCGGGCCGGTCGGTTGATGCCAGCGTGTGATCGCCTGCGGCCGCCCGCGCTTCAGCAAGTACCTTAGTCGTCGCCATCACAAGCCCGCAGAGGGGGGCCATCCGAGACAAAACCATTAGCAGCAGGCGCTTCGCAAGCGGCGTGTCTACTCGATCGCCACCCCGCGCAGCTCGAATTGACCCTCGACATTGACCACACGGACCGCGTGAACCCCCTGAGTGAGGAAAACCTTCACCGACGCAGACCCTCCCGCGTCGGCATCCACGGCCGCCTGGCTGTCGTTGATGATCAGTCTCAGCCTGCCGGTGCCCCCCGTGTCCGCGGTCACCGTGTATTCGCCCGCTTTGGCAGCGCGGAAGATAAAGCCCTTCCACAGGCCAGGCGTGTCCATCGACTCCGTCCCTGCCTGGTACGCCGCACCGCTTTCGAACGGGTGATCCCAGTTGATATAAGTGCTGGCGGGACGGCTCTGGTAATGAAGGTCCTTCAAGGGCGAGAATCTGACCGGTGCTGCGGCCGGGCCTTGTGGCTCGAGCACCCATTTATGCGCCCGGTCGATGGCGGCGGCCCAAGGCATGAAGTCTTCGGCCCGATGGATGAACTTATAGATGAATCCCGGGTAGTAGTAGAAGCTGTTTGCACCGCCATAGTTGTGCCAGAAATGAGCCCATTGATTGTCGGCCACTTTGCTCAGTGGGTGATCCCATTTGAACTGGTCCGCATACAGGAGGTTGCCGCCGCCCCAGTCTCCTCCGGCGCTGGTGCCACCTTCGTAGGCGTATGGCACCAGCCCCCAGTTCTGAGCCATCGCGGTGGTGAGCTGTGCCACAAGGGCAAAGCGTCCGTCGGTCTGCCCGGTCGCCGCACCGGCGCCCAGGAAATTCCTCGCGGTTTCCCCACCCGCGAAGTCCTGGATATCGCCAATGTGCATCGCGTAGAAGTAAGCGATCCGCGTCGTGTCCTTATCGTCGGCCTCTATGGACAGCGTGTATTCGCCGGGGTCGAGATGCAGGTATCGCGTGCCCCACTGAAACACGCCTCCCGATGGCTTGCGGCTCACGCCCATCCTCGCGTTGTTCCAGATCACCTTGTCATCGATGCGGATCCGAAAGGCAAGATCGCCCTCGCGGTCGCCGTGGTTTGTACTCGAGTGCCCTGTGAAGACCAGGGCGTACTCGCCGGCTTTTTCAACTCTGAAGCTCTGACTGATCTTTCCTTGGCCTGCGATAAAGGCAAGCTGCCGTCCGCTGCGGTGATACTCGGGGATGAAGCTCTTCCCCTTGCCGCCGTCGGGCCATGTCGGGTCAACCAGTGGGTCGGCCGGCGCCAGGCGGATGCCCTCGCCGACTTCGGTCGCGAAGCTGTAGCGAAATGTCGGCAGCGGAAATCCGGTGCCGATGCCTGAGACCAGCTTGATGTCACTTGCGTCCACGCCGCGTTGTCCGACCGGCGCCTTCTCCAGCAGCACTGCCCCGTCGATTCTCAATCCCGGGCCGGGGATGAGCCGCGTATCACCACCTGGAATCGTGCTCCCGGGTGTGGCGGTGGTTAACACCAGATAAGACTTGCCTGCCTCCAACTTCCAGACGCCCACGCGAGACGAGTCAGTCGTTGCCCACCCGCAATACTCCAGCGGACTGTAGATGATGTCGCCCGGCGCGGCAGCCCTGAACTCGGCGGGCGCATGTTTTGAAGCGTTCAACGCCGCACCGTCGAGAGAACAGATGTTCACGAATGCACGGCCTTTGTCGCCATCGACCACATGCCGGCCAACCTGATAGACGTAGACGTCACGGTCACCAACGGTGACCCGGTAGCCGACGGTGGTATCGCCGTCAACCTTGTGCGTCGACGATGTTCCGCCGTTCGCGTCGACGGTAAAGGCGAGGTGCCGCTCCGCCTGGTTGTCGACGACACCCGCATTGCCCTCAAATGTCCATGCTCCGCCCTGCGGCCTGATCGAGGCTTGACCGTCGGCCAAGCGGTATTCTTCGAAGTTGCCGTCCTTCAGATAGGTGACCGCGCCGACCATGAAGTTGTTGGTCGTACCGTAATACACCGCGGGACCGGCACCCCACAAAATCTCGCTCACCGGCCGCGGCCGCGTCACATATTTGGGGTTGTTGTAGTAGTCGTCGATGAACTGCAGCATGCCGTTCTGGAACCACCGTTCGTATTGCCCGAACAGCAGGGGGCGGATGCGATCGCCCATCGCGGCGTCGCCAAACACCCGGCGCATCGCATCGCTCATCATGACGGTGCGGTATGCATGGTAGCGCATCAGCCCGAGCATTCGGTCGTCCTTGGCCGCCTGATCGAAGTTCAGGACTTGCCATACCGCGTTGTCCGCATTGCCGAAGATGTCGCGGTCGTAGCGCCGCGACCACTCGCGGGGCTGAATTCCCGACCAGCCCATCTCATTGCCGTGCTCGAGATACAGGCGCAGATTGGGATTCAGGGGCGGCCACACCGGGTTCGGTGTCGGCTTGGTGTAGGGGTCCCTGCCGTCCGAGCCATACTTCATCAGCAGCGCCAGCTTGTTCATGAAGTCGGCGTCGCAGCTGTCGCTGTAATTGAGATGCAGATCCCGCCCGAACTCATTGGCCGCAAGGATTAGCTTCTCGTAAGCCATGTCCGCGCGCCATTTCTGGCCAATTATCTTCGAATACGTGGGCAGTGTGCGCTCGCTCCACTTCTCGATCTCGTTCAGGCCCGTGCGCTGGACGCGGAAACTGAACACGGGAAGAAACGCTTCGCGTGCTTCCTGGCTGATAACCTCGCCTGGTTCATGGGTCTCTTTCCCGTGGACGCGTTTCGGAAGCATGATCGACAACTCAGTGACGCCGCTGCCGACCGGCGACTCGGGCGTGCGCTGCGTCTCGATCATCTCGATGACGCTTTTGGTCATGTCAGGACCGTCATCCGCGGCGACGTCGATATACACGCGAGTGATATTGGTTGCAGCATCATATCCCTCGCCCTTGGGCAGTACTCCAGAGAAGGTCTTGTCGCCCACGACGAACGTGCCTGCCATCTTCACCTGAGCCAGGCCCCTGAAGTCGATTCGTAGTCGCCCGGCATAGTGCGCGAAGCCCTGGGCGAGCGAGATCCGAAAATCCTCTGTGGGCCAACCGTCTGAATCGACCTTGATACCGCCCCTGGCCGCGGAGTCTTCTTGTGTGCCACTGTAGCTGTACAGGTCTGCCAGGGTTTCGGGCATTGGGAAATGAATGCTGTTGCCAGAGACGTAATCGACCACCTCTTCAGGAGTGCTCGGGCTGCTCCAACGCAGGTCACATACCGCGTCGCCGGTGAGATCGGCGTACTCGATCTCGACTTCATATTGGGTTCCCGGCGTGAGCGCGATCTGAGCTTCGTCCGTGCGCCGCTGGTGCGGTTGCCATGCGTCGATGAGCGTCTTCCATGTTTCCGTGCCGGCGGGGCGGAGACGCAGCCTCGCCCGTTCGTCGCTGGTGAGCCTGAAGGTATACGTCTCGGCAAATCGTGCGATCAGCGTGGCTTTCCAGCGTGTCGAAAAGTTGTCGGTCGGGAACGATCGGAGGCTCTCTGCCCGGACACCGAGGATCGGCCGCCAGTCCTCCCAGTCGAAGCTGACGCGGATGTCAGACCGTGAGTAAGCAGGGGGGCCCTCTAAGTTCGGATTCGCGAAGTATTCCGCCGTCCACGCCGGGTAGATGACGCCGCCACCCTGTGGCATACGATTGCGCGGACCCTCGGTAGTCTGAGCGCCTGATACCGATGCGAGAAGTGCGACGCCCACCAAACCCGTCAGGGTGAACTTCAGCAGCATGTGTTTACTCCTCAGGCTTCCGATTCAGGGGAGGCGATTCCACCATCGCGCCAATCGTCTTGATTACACCCGATCGCATCTTGCGCTGATGCCGAGAAAGCGCATCGTGTGTTCCAGAATGCGCAGTAACCGTCCTGGCGGGCACTTTACCGATAACATCTCTCCGGCGGTCTCGGATGACTCGGCAAAGCAAGCTCCTGAACGGCGTGAATTGAGTGCCGACCGTGGATTCCGCCAAACGATCAGGCAGCGTGAGTCGGCAACCCCAACGCAGTCGTTACGGTATCGCTGATCGCTGTACACCTTCGCGGGCCTGCGATGTGTCCTCGCCGGCTCGGCCGGTGTAGAAGTTCGCGACCGCCCAGCGTAATGACGACCAGCCCGCCGGCTCTGTGTAGGCGTGTGCGGGGGGGTACGGCATCCACCGGGCATGAGGATGACGCTCCAGAAGGCTACCCCGGCAGTTACCGGGTTAAGGTTGACCTTCCAGCCGCGCCATGCCACACGGGATGAGAACGCTTAACCTCATCGTCCGGCTTGACTTGTGTAAGCGAGGGCGACGGGGCTCGATTCCTCGCACCCGGACACGACGCTGACAAGTTCGTCGTTGAATGCCAGACCCGGCATCGGTACCCTCTTACCGGTCGGGGTAATCGCTACCAAGCTCAGAATCAGGGAGAGGAAATGCGGGGTCAATCCGTGCGATACGGTCAGGAACTTCGTGGGCGCGATCGAGGGGTTTGGCGGCGGCTGGCCAAAGCGGCCCGGCCGCCGGGCGTTGAAAAGCTCGAGCCGCGGGTTCTTCTTTCGGCTACTCCCGATCGCGACGTGTTCGCCGCGCTCGAAGGCGTGGTGGGCGTCTCAGGCGCTCCGGTCTTCCTGCCGATCCACGTCAGCCCTTCGCTCTTCACCCAGGCCGGCGGACGTACCGTCCTGGGCTTCAAGCTCACGCTCACGGGCGGGCAGCTGGAGCGCGCATCGATCCAACTTGTCGACGCCCAGGGTCAGGGGCTGCCGAGCGTCGCGGGCTTCATCGCGTCGGGTTCGACCGTGTCGCTGGTGGACGTGCCGGCCGGTCACTACCAGCTTCGCGTGAGCGGCCAAGTCGGCATGACCGGCGGCTTTACCGTTCAGGTGAGTCTCGCGGGCGATGTCGACGGCAACCGCCGCGTCGATCGAACCGACTCGACCCTCCTGCGGGCCGTCTTCGGAAAGAAGCAGGGGCATGTCCATTATCTCCCCGAGGCCGACGCCAACCGTGACGGCGTGATCGATAGCCGCGACCAGTCAATCCTGACACGCAACCTCTCCGACGCGACCTCGGTTGTCCCCCTGGGTCTTTCGGCCGCGCCGGACGCCCCGCCGGCCGGTTCGGGCACGCGGCTCGACGACGGCCGCGTATACACCCGGCTGCAGCAACTGGGCGTCTCGGGGACGACCGCCCCGGGCGCGACCGTGGCGCTCGACGCCGACGGCGACGGCTTTGACGACGGCACCGCCGTCGCCGACGCAGGCGGAGCCTTCACGCTCCCGCTCGACCTTCCCGAAGAGCGGGTCTACGCCGCGCTGGTGAGGGCGACCGACGCTTTCGGCCAGCAGCGGCAGGTGCTCCTGAGCGACATCACCGCCGACCGAACCGCCCCGACCCTGGTCGCCACCGAGCCCGAGTCAGACCAGACCGTGCCGATCACGCCATTCCAGCCCGTGCCCATCACGCTGAGCTTCTCAGAGCCCCTGGCCGGCGGCCTCTCCCCGGCCGACTTCACGTTCACCTCCGCCACGGGACAGCAGACCGCCATCGACGGCGTGCAATACCACGCCGCCGACACCCAGCTCCAGCTCTCTGTTTCCGGGCTGAGCAAAGGTCAGTACACCCTGACCAGCGCCCCCGGCCTCATCACCGACCTCAGTGGCAACACCGCCGAACCGGTGAGCCTCTCATTCACGCTGACCGACCCGGTCTCCAATGTGACAGACGAGGGCCGTTTCCCCGGGTTCGTTGCGCCGCAATATGCCACACGCGGAATTCCAAGTTCCGTTATCGCAGTCGACGTGGACGGCGACGGCGATGCCGACCTCGTCGTGGCGAACGCCGGCAGTTCCACCGTCTCGGTGCTGCTGAACAACGGCGACGGAACCTTTGCTGCGCAGGTCACCTACGCTACAGGTGGCAGCCCGCGGTCCGTCACCTC
>CAZBOE010000029.1:0-32862 GCA_964493365.1 uncultured Tepidisphaeraceae bacterium
GCTCCATGTCGTAGACGCCGCCGGCGTGCGGACCCTCGGTGTAGACGCCGCCGTTGTTGATCGAGCCGGCGAGCGTGACATCGCCCTTGGTAAAGACGGAGTAGCCCAGGCCCGCGCCGGTCGAGGCATTGGTGTGAACGCTGATGCTGGTCAATGAGGCATTGCCGCCCGAGACCATGACGCCGGCGACGTTGCCGGTGTAGGTGATGTCGTTGGTGCTCACGACGTTATAGAGCCAGGGGTCGACGCCGTTGACGGTCGTGATGGCGGCGCCCCGGGCGTCGGCAGCCATGCCGGCCGCCAAGCCCGCCGCCGCGGCGAAGATCATTGTCTTGGTCGCATTCATGGGCAGACATCCTCTCTCGGTCTTAGGGGCTCCCGCCGTCCTCCTCAGCCGGAGGAGACGGGGCCCGGTTGGGAGTGATGTCCAATTTGAGAAAGCCCCAGGCAAGTGAAACGTGAAATCAGGCGCGGATGAGCCCGAGATCGGCCGACGGCGTCTTGTGCCACGCTCGTTATCGGACCCGACCCGCGCGCATTCCGCCCCCCGCTGGCCCCCAGGCAACCAGCCACCGGCACCCGCCGTCATCAGCGGGATTGCGTCAGTGGTACGATGAAAACGGGCGTTCGCCTCTAGCCCACCACGGCGATGCCGAAAGCGGGCAGCGTGATCGGCGTGTCGCCGGTAATCGGCTCAATGTCGCCTGCGATGACGCGAACGGGGCGTCGATTGAGGCGAACGCTGGCGGGCCTCGCGGAATGGTTGAGCAGGCAGACGTATCGGCCGCGGGAGACCATCTCGACCGACGGATCTGCCTCGCCGCAGGATGGCAGCTTGAGCCGCTGGGCGAGATAGAGCGCCAAGCCGTCGCACGTCGGCTGGGGCGAGAAGCCACCGAGGTAGAAGACCGATGCATCGCCCGCGGCGCGGACGGTCATCGCGGGGCCGGCTGACAGCAGCGTGTCATCGCCCTGCCACCGCGCGAGTATCCGGGTGGCCGGGTCGGTCGGTTTGAGGCGCTCGACGAAGGTGTCGAGCGCGAGCGGGTCGGCCAGGCCCTCGACTTCTGCGGAGAACGATCGGCCGTGGGGCACGGTTGACCAGTCTTCAACTTCGACGCCGCAGAGCCGGGCCAGCAGCCCGGGGGGCCTCATCTCGCGAAGATGATTGTTGTGATCTTTAAGCCCCGAGAGGGCGGTGACCAGGACCGACCCGCCGGCCGCGACGAACGTCTCGATCCTGGCGGCCAGTTCATCGGTGATGATCTGCATATGCGGCACGACCAGCAGCCGCAAGCCCGACCAGTCGCTGCCGGGCCAGACATAGTCGACCGGCACGCCCGCGCGCATGAACGCCCACATCCATCGTTCGTGCTCGTTTTGCCCGTGACTGAGAAACTGATCGACGCGGGCATCGTTGACGTCGTTGTCGAACCCGCGCAGGACGGCGACACCGGCATCGGGCGGTGTGTCGAAGAAGTCGGCGGGCAGGCGCCCGATCTCACTGCCGGCCCGCCTGACCTCCGCGAGCCGGCTGTTGTCGCGGTTGTCGGGGTCGAGGATGCCGTGCCAGTGCTGCTCGGCGCCGTAAGGACAGGTGCGCCATCGGAAATAACTGAGCGTGGTGCAGCCGTGCGCCACCGCCTCCCATGCCCAGAGGCGGATCTCGCCCGGGCGAGGCGTGCGGTGGAGGTAGGTGAGCTGCCCGCCGGGCCCTGACTGCTGTTCCATGATGGCAAAGCGGTGCGTGCCCCGGCGAGTCAGCCGGTTGAGCGAGCGGGCTGTCACCAGCGGGTGTGCGACGCTGCCCCAGTTGCCGCAGAACAGCGGATACTGGTCATGCGACCAGACGTCGAGGTCGGCGACGAGGTCGGGCCCGCTGACATTGGCGAACAAAGCGTTGTGCGTCAGCCACCACCGGCTGTTTGCCGATCGGAGAATCCGCGCCTGCCGGCGCGCGAAGCGCACGACGGTGTCGCTGATGAACCGGCTCTCGTCCAGAAGCTGGCTCGGGTTGGGCGTGGCCGATGTGGGGTGGGGCAGGTCGATCTGTTCCCACGCGTCATACTGCTGTGACCAGAACCGCGTGCCCCAGGCGTGGTTGAGCGCATCGATGTCGCCATACTTCTGCCGCAGCCAGTCGCGGAACGCGGCCGTGTCGGCCGGGGCGTAACTGACATCCATGTGGCAGTTGAACTCGTTGTCCAGCTGCCACCCCACCACCGCCGACACACCGGCATAGTGTTGAGCCAGGGCCGTGCAGATGCGGTCTGAGAGATCAAGGTATCGCGAGGAGCTGTAGGTGTAATTGCGCCGACTGCCGTGCTTCATCGGGATGCGCTGGAAGTTCCACCGCAGCACTTCCGGATAAGTTGCCGCGATCCATGCGGGCCCGGTGTAGGTGGGCGTGCCCAGCACGACCTTGAGCCCGTGCTTCTCACACAGCGCGATCACCTTGTCGAACAGGTCAAACTGGAACTGCCCCTCGGCCGGCTCCCAATAGCCCCAGGCGCTCTCGCCCATCCGAACGAAGGTGAAGCCGGCGTCGGCGATGCGGGCGATATCTTCGGCATGCCGCTCGACCGGCCAGGCCTCGGGGTAGTAGCAGACGCCGTAGTTGAAACCGTTGCGCGCCGGGGCGCTGTCGGGCTGACTCATGGGCGACGATTGTCGCTCGCGGCAACGGCAATTCCAGCGACGGTGTCTGACCGGACGACCGCGCCGCCGGTCGCCCTCGGCGCTACCATCGCGGGATGTCGATGCCCGCACACCGCAAGCCCACTGCAGCGCAGCTTGAGCGTGCACGTGAAAGCCTGCTCGCCGATGTCTGGGAGCCGGACGCCCGGGTGGTGTTCTGCGGGATCAACCCCAGCCTCTATTCGGCCGCGGTCGGCCACCATTTCGCCCGACCGGGCAATCGATTCTGGCCCGCCCTGCACCGGAGCGGCTGGACAGACCGGCTGTTGTCACCCTTCGAAGACCACTTGCTGCCCACGTGGGGCATGGCCCTGACCAACATCGTGGCCCGCGCCACCGCTCGGGCGGATGAGTTGTCGGCCGACGAGTTTCGCCATGGCGCCGCGACACTCGAAGCCCGCTGCCGTCGACTGCGGCCGCGCGTCGTGGCTGTGCTTGGAATCAGCGCCTACCGGACGGCCTTCGACCGACCCGACGCCCAGGGGGGCCAGCAGCCCGACCCGATCGGCGCGGCACAGGTATGGGTGCTGCCCAATCCCAGCGGGCTCAACGCCCATTACCGGCTGGACGATCTGGCCGCCCTCTATCGGCAACTGCGTCTTGCGGTTAATTAGGTGCGCCGTCGGCCGCTGGTCGGTTTGCGGGGGCATCCGATGCCTCCGCGCTGGTGGTCAAGCGCGTGATGGCCGTGGCGAGGGTCGAGTCGTCTGCCAGGCTCGGGTCCGCCGATCGGCTATGGTCATCCACCTGGTTTGAGCATGCCTATTCCGTCGACAGTTCTGGCCGCAGTCGATCTGCAAAACCCGCTGGTGTGGGCGGTGATCATCGGATGGATCATGTCGGTGGTGGTGCATGAGTTCGCGCACGGGCTGGTGGCCTTTCTCGGGGGCGACCACACCATCCGCGAGCGAGGCGGACTGACGCTCAACCCGCTGCAATACATCGACCCGGTGATGAGCATTCTCCTGCCGGCCGTCTTCATCGCCATGGGCGGCGTGCCGCTGCCGGGCGGTGCGACGTTCATCAACCACGAGTTGATCCGCAGCAAGGCATGGCTCAGTGCCGTCTCGCTCGCGGGGCCGGCGTCGAACCTGATCTTGTTTGTGCTGATCATGCTCCCGCTCCACCCGGCGGTGGGCTGGGTGACGTCGGCCGACCCATCCACCTGGAACAACACGCAGCTTTTCCTGGCGACGCTGGGCACGCTGCAGTTCATCGCGGTGATTCTCAACTTGGTGCCGCTCCCGCCGCTGGATGGGTTCAGGGCGATCCTGCCGTACATGCCTTACGACACGCAGGAGAAGTTCCGCCAGCCGGTGGTGAATTTCGCGGGGATCGCCGTGCTGTTCATGGTGGTCACGCGACTGGAGCCTTTTTGGGACTTCACCTATGAACTGCAAGACCGCGTGCTGGGTCTGCTGGGGTTTGGTCCGGCGTACATCGGCGCGATCGGGGAGGCGTTCAACCGGGTGATGTTCTCATAGAGCCCGATTCCCATAAAAACACCAGCCACCCCCAGGGGGAGTGGCTGGTGCGGGCTATGGGGTCCGGCCCGGATCAGGAAACTGATGGGGCCGGATTTGCGCGGGCAGGGTTGGGTGTCGATGCGTTTGACACCGACGTGAAAGCGGTAATTCAAAGTGCGTGCCTGCCGCCGTGGGTGGGATGATTTGCGGTCCGCCGCGGGTCCTATCGAGTCATGTGGCAGCGACCTGCGACCGTCGGGGGCGGCCCGGCAGCCCATTCAAGGCCGATGACCGCGGCTTTCGCTGCGGCGGTCAGTCAGATGCGACAGCCAATTCGACATCGAATCCGACCGATCTGATCGCCCGGCTTGACCGGTCGTTGCGACGAGCCGATCGCTACCGTGGGTAACGTCGAGGCGGAGCGCTGTCGCATCGAAACGGATTCATATTTGCATAGGTCGTTGGCCGACGGCACCGCCCGCATCCGGCCAGGCTCGCGGCGGCCGAGCGGCGGCCGAGCGGCGGCCGAACGGTGGTCGATTCGTGTCGGTTCGATTGGTCCGCCCGGGCGGTATTTGCTCGGGTCGGTGGCCGGCGCGTGCCCGATAATGCGGCGAGCGGCGTCGGGCAGGGCTGAAAATCGGATTGCGGCTGCGCAAAAACTGCGTTAAGTTCCTATTGAGCAACAACTCACTTCTTGGCGGAGGTGACGATGACGGTGAAAGACGTGACACTCGACCATTTCGCAATTATTCGCGTTGACGGCATGCATTGCCACAAGTGCGAGCGGGCGCTTCAACGTGCGCTGGGGGCGTTGCCCGGCGTACACGAAGTGGAGGTCGATTTCCTTTCCGGACAAGCCTCGGTTCTCTACGACAAATCGATGGTGACCGTCGACGCGTTGACCAGCACGGTGACCGCCGCGGGTTACCGGGTCGGCGGGCTGACGCAGCGGTCTGCTGAGTAATCGGTACAAAGTCGCCGACGCTCGCCCGACATGAGCAGCCCGATATAGCAGGTGGCAATGAGCGGGTGGCGATGAGCGGTCGGCGCTCGCCCGATGGGGCGATGTCCGACCGGGCCTGGTGGCAAGGGTCGGGCCCGATGCGAGTGGCCGGAGTCGTGGTTGGCCGCTCGGATATCTTGTGGCGGTGTCGTCTCTGACGGGCGATGTGCCACGATTCAAATTAAAGACTCACCTCGCGCGCCGGGGCCTTTGGGGTTGCCGGCGCGTTTTTGTTTACACTGGCTCGCCATGGCTACTCCTGTGTCAGCGCGTGCGACGGCACTGAATCGTGCCCAGGTCGAGTCCCGGCTTGCCGAATTGGGCATCAAGCTGCCCGATCCGCCGACCCCGGTGGCTTCGTATGTGCCTGCGGTAAAGAGCGGCAACCTGCTGTTCGTGTCGGGGCAACTCCCCGGGCGCGACGGCAAGCTGCTGTCGACGGGGCCGGTGCCGTCGGCCGCTTCGGTCGAGGCGGCGGTGCAGGCGGCGCGGCAGTGCGCCATCAACCTTCTGGCGATCGTCGGGCACGAGATCGGCGGCGACTGGTCACGGCTTGTCCGCGTGGTGCGGCTGGGCGTTTTTGTGGCGAGCGATGACACGTTCACCGAGCAGCCGCGCGTGGCCAACGGGGCCTCGGAGTTGATGCAGGCTGTATTGGGCGAGGCCGGGCGGCATGCCCGGGCTGCGGTGGGCGTCAACACCCTGCCGCTGGGCGCCACCGTCGAGGTCGAAGGTTTGTTCGAGATACGCGAGTGACATCGACGGGCGTCGGTTTGGGCAAGTGTGAGTGTCGATATGTTAAAGCTGAACCGGCTTTACCGACGGATTGAGGCGTCCAACAATGAATGCACGCCTGCCCGCGAAATTTTCCCGCGGCGCTCGCCTCGGACCGCCGCTTGCGTTGACAGGCTTTGACGGCAGCCGATACTTCCGGCCGGTGTGAGTCCGGTCATGACACGCATGAGCCTGATGTCTTCCAGCCCCAGCACAATTTCTGGCCACCACGTCGATGAGACGGTGGTGCGCGATGCCGCGCCGGTCGAACCCCATGACGCGTCTGCGTCGCCTGCCCGGCCGACGAGCGTGTCGGTGCCGGTGCGTCGTCGGGAGGCCCGCCAGGCCGGCAAGGCCGACCGGCTTTGGGACAAGATCGAGGCGTTCATCTCGAGCCTGAGCGTCCGCGACAATTTCTGGCATTCGATCTGTTCGTTCATCTTCCTGCCGCTGGCGTTTTTCAGCGGGATCAAGATGAAGCGGCTCGACGAGCAGACGTTTGCGGCGGTGCTGCCGTTCAGAAAGTTCAACCGCAACTGGTATAACGCGATGGCCGGCGGGGCCCTGCTGGCCAACAGCGAGATCGCCGGCGGGATGTATGTCTTTGGCATCTGCGGCAGCGATTACACCGTGGTCTGCCGGCAACTGGAGTATAAGTTTCTGCGACCGTGCCTGGGGCCTGCGGTTTACCGCATGACGCCGCGCGAGAACATCAACGAGCTGCTCGCCACCGGCAAGGAATTCAACATCACGATCGACCTCGAGGTCAGCCAGCAGAGCCTCAAGACCGACGACCGCGACAAGCGCGTCGGCAAGTGCGTGGCCACCTTTCATGTCACGCCCAAGGCGCAGCACAAGGCCCGTAAGGCCAAGATGCTGGCCAAGCTCGACCGCACCGCGCCCTGACGCCACGCACTTAAAGCCCCGCCCTCATGCCGCACGCCTGACTTCGGCGGCGTCGCTGAATGCCCGGGCCTCATGCCCGCGCCGGTTCGGTTTGCGGTGTCCGCGGCACAGGCGGTACCCTCTGCTTATGAGCGGGAATCAACCACTCGACTATGAGCGGCCTGTCGCCAAGCCGCGTGTGGACTGGCTCAAGTGGGCGCCCGTGCTTTCTGCCGTGGCCGGGGTCTTCGCGTTCATCAAGGCCAGGCAGTTCATGTACAACGAACGTGACACGGTCGTGCTGGCGGCTGTCGCGGCCGCGGGCCTGCTGATCACGGCGACGCAATGGAAGACGTACCGCGGCAGACCAGCGGGCGAGCAGGCCATCGTCGTGCTGCTGTGCCTGCTGACGATCACCGGCGCGACGGCGGCGCTGGTGCATCTGGCGAGGGTCGGCAAGCTGTTCTGACAGGCGGCCATGTCGCCGGCTTCGCGTTTGGCCGGTCAGTGCGTAGTCTCTAGCGACGCCGATGTCACAGTTGCCTTTCCCTTCGCCGACGGCCCCCCCGTCCACGCCACCCGCCTCGACCGGCAACCCCGTCCTCTGGGGCAACTACCTGGCCATGAGCTGGACGTGGATCATCGGCATGGTGCTGCCGGTGCTGATCGTGCGCGATTACGGCGTGTGGGCGTGGGTCGTGTTTGCCGTGCCCAACGTGATCGGGGCGGGGGCGATGGGCAGCGTGTTGCGTGATCTGGCCGCGTCGCGGGCGATGGTCGCCCGACACCTGCCGATGATGGCGATGTTTTCGCTGGTGACGGTGGCGTTTCACCTGTTCGTTGCCGGGTGGATCGTCACGCAGCTCATGGGGCCCTGGGCGCTGGCGGCGGTGATCGGGGTGTCGGCGTTGCTCTATCTGCTGGGCGGGCCCCGGCGCGGGTCGGCCGACCCGCTGGTGGCGCTGCTGGTGCTGGTCGTGTCGCTGTCGGCCGGCGCGACGATGATCCTGCGCGGAGACGTGCCGTCGATCCCCCAGGTCAACCCGCTGCCGCTGGGCGACCTGCTGGCGCTGTCGGCGGTGTGTGTCCTGGGGTTTGCGCTGTGCCCGTATCTCGATCTGACCTTTCACCGCGCGCGGCAGGCGACATCGCCCGCGGGCGGGCGGGCCGCATTCGCCCTCGGTTTTGGCCTGTTCTTTTTGAGCATGATCGTGCTGACGCTGCTGTATAGCGGCGCCGTGCCGACCCGGCCGGGCACGGGCATCGCGCAAGTGCTGGCGGTTCACCTGGTCATCCAGAGCGGCTTTACGGTGGCGGTGCATCTGCGCGCGCTGCACGACGTGACGCCGGCCCTGCCGTCATTGCGCATGGCGACGCCGGCCGTGCTCTGCTTTGCCCTGGCGGTGGCGCTTTTCTTTCCATTCGACGCTGCTCCATATAACGGCATGTCGCGGGGCGAGATCGGCTATCGCCTGTTCATGAGCTTTTACGGGCTGGTGTTTCCCGCCTATGCCTGGATCGCGATGACGCCGCTGCACGACCCCGACCGTCGCCCCCGGCCGGCGTGGCGCGAGTGGGTCGCCCTGGTGGCGGTGCTCGTGCTGGCGACCCCCTTCTACTACCTCGCCTTCATCGAGCGGCAGATGCACTGGGTGGTGATCGGGGTGGCGATCGTCTTGCTTGGAAGGCTGGCGGCGTGGCGTCGCCCGGCGGCCAACGTGAGGGGCAAACGTGTCGCGGGCAGTTGAAAACGGCGTCATCCGGGCCGAGACAGGCACGCCGGGGCGAGGCGGCGGGCCCGGCGGGTCTGCCTGTCGTGCCCGGCTTGCGCCGGTGGGGGGCGTTTCGCGGCAGGTCGGGCCCTGCGGTGCGACAGTTTTGACAAATCCCGCGGCGAACCCGCCCGTGCGGCACTTCGCCCGAGTGAAATGGGTTGTTGCCGGTCGGGCTGGCCCGTAGCCTTCGAGTCGAGCGAGCGACCCTCGCGCGTCATTCAAGTGCCTAGGAGGCAACCGCATGTCCGTCACGCCCTCGACCACCCCGCAAGCCCGGGCCGAGCTGAAGTCCGACTCAGCCCACGACATCTTCCGCGTCGCACCGCAACCGCTCGATGCGATCTTCAAGCCGCGTAACGTCGCGGTTGTCGGCGCGACCGAAACCGCCAACGCGGTCGGCCGGACGATCCTGTGGAACCTCATCGCCTCGCCCTTCGGGGGCACGGTCTACCCCGTCAACCCCAAGCGCGCGAGCGTGCTGGGCATCAAGGCCTACCCGAGCATCAAGGCGATTCCCGACCAGGTCGATCTCGCGGTCATCGCAACGCCCGCCCCGTCGGTGCCCGCGATCATCAGCGAGTGTGTCGAGAGCGGCGTGCGCGGCGCGATCATCATCTCGGCGGGCTTCAAGGAGACCGGCCCCGCGGGCGTCGAGCTCGAGCGGCAGGTGCTGGCTCACGCGCGGCGGGGCAAGATGCGCATCATCGGGCCCAACTGCCTGGGCATCATGAACCCGCTCACCGGGCTCAACGCCACGTTCGCCAAGGGCGTGGCCAGGCCGGGCAGCGTGGCGTTCATCAGCCAGTCGGGCGCGCTGCTGACGGCCGTGCTCGACTGGGCGCAGAAGGAGCAGGTCGGATTCAGCGCGGCATGCTCGCTGGGGTCGATGCTCGATGTCGGCTTCGGCGACCTCATCGACTATCTCGGCTCCGACCCGCGGACCAGCGCCATCCTGATCTACATGGAATCGATCGGCGACGCCCGGCGGTTTTTGTCGGCGGCGCGAGAGGTGGCGCTTTCGAAGCCGATCATCGTCATCAAGGCCGGTCGGACCGAGGCGGCCGCCAAGGCGGCGGCGTCTCACACCGGATCGCTGACCGGCTCGGACGACGTGCTCGAAGCCGCGCTTCGTCGGACCGGCGTGCTCCGCGTGGCGAACATCGCCGACGTGTTTTACATGGCCGAGGTGCTCAGCAAGCAGCCCCGCCCCGCGGGCCCGCGGCTGACGATTCTCACCAACGCCGGCGGACCGGGCGTGCTCGCGACCGACGCGCTGATCCAGAACGGCGGCGAACTGGCCGCCATCTCCGACGCCACGATGGGCGAGCTCAACACGTTCCTGCCCCCGCAGTGGAGCCACAACAACCCGGTCGATGTGCTGGGCGATGCCCTGCCCGACCGATACGCCAAGACGCTCGAAATCGCGGCCCGCGACGAGAACAGCGACGGGCTGCTGGTGATTCTCACGCCGCAGGACATGACCGACGCCACCGGCACGGCCGAGGCGCTGCGCAAGTATGCGAAGATCGACGGCAAGCCGGTGATCGCCAGCTGGATGGGCGGCCCGACGATCGCCGCGGGTGAGCAGATTCTCAACGACGCGGGGATCCCGACGTTTCCCTATCCCGACACCGCGGCACGGGCGTTCACCTACATGTGGCGCTACACCTACAACCTGCGCGGGATCTACCAGACGCCCTCGCTGGGCAACGGCGGCGACGCCGCCCCCGATCGCGCCGCGGCGAAGAAGCTCATCGACACCGCACGCGGGCAGGGGCGGGAGATTCTCACCGAGGCCGAGTCGAAGGAACTGCTGGCGTCGTATCACATCCCGACCGTCGAAACGCGCAAGTGCGCCGGCGCCGACGAAGCCGTGAAGGCCGCCCGGGCGATCGGATATCCGGTGGTGCTCAAGCTGCTGTCGGAGACGATCACCCACAAGACCGACGTGGGCGGCGTGAAGCTCAACATCGTCGACGACGAATCGGTCACCCGTGCGTTCAACGAAATCAAGGCGAGCGTGACCGAGAAGGCGGGCGCGCAGCATTTCCAGGGCGTGACGGTGCAGCCGATGATCCGGCTTGTCGACGGGTATGAAATCATCGTCGGCTCGTCGCTGGATCCGCAATTTGGGCCGGTGCTGCTGTTCGGCACGGGCGGGCAGCTCGTCGAGGTCTTCAAGGACCGCTCGCTCGCCCTGCCGCCGCTCAACGCCACGCTGGCGCGGCGGATGATGGAGCAGACGAAGATCTTCCACGCATTCAAGGGCGTTCGCGGGCGTCGGCCGATCGACGTGGCGAAGGTCGAGCAGCTCATGGTGCGATTCAGCCAGCTCGTGGTCGAGCAGCCGCTGATCAAGGAAATCGACATCAACCCGCTGCTGGTCAGCCCCGACCGCATCGTGGCGCTCGACGCCCGGGTGGTCGTGCACGACAACACGATCGATCCGGCAAGCCTGCCCAAGCCGGCCATTCGACCCTATCCGGTGCAATACGTCCGCCCGCTCAAGCTCAAGGACGGCTCGGCCGTCACGGTGCGCCCGATCCGCCCGGAAGACGAGCCGCTGCTGGTCGACTTCCATCACACGCTCTCGGAACGCAGCGTCTACATGCGCTACTTCCACCCGATCAAGCTCAACCAGCGGGTGGCGCACGAGCGATTGCAGCGGCAGTGCTTCAACGACTACGACCGCGAGATCGCGCTGGTGGCCGAGCACACCGACCCGTCAGGCAAGACGATGATCCTGGGCGTCGGCCGGCTCTCGAAGCTGCCGCTGTCGGAGGATGCGGAATTTGCCGTGCTGATTCGCGACGACTGGCAAAACCGCGGCCTGGGCACCAACCTGCTCTCGATGCTGGTCGAAGTGGCGAAAGACGAGAAAGTGGCGACGCTGTCGGCCGACATTCTCCGTGAGAACAAGGAGATGCAGTCGGTCTGCCGGAAGATCGGCTTCGCGCTGGCCGACGGGGAAGAAGGCGTCATCCGCGCAGCCATCAAGCCCGGCGCGTGAGGCGCCGATGGGCTGTGAGAGGCCGTGAGCTTTGGGACGCCGCCGGGCGTTGGCGACGCGGCCTGAGGTCAGACGCTCCCCGGTTTGGGGGTGGCCGCGCGGTCGGCGTCACGAATGGGCGGCCCGCTGGGTGCGCGGCCCGCTGGATGAGCGGACTGCTGGATGAGCGGGCTGCTGGATGTGCCGAATGCGCCGTCTGCCGGGCGAGGGTGCGCTTTGGACACCCTCTGCAACCGGCGCGGATTCATGTTTTCCCTTTGCCGCATGTGTCGATGGTGTTAGCATTCTGTAACTACATCGTTGGCGCATGCGCCGATCGACCCTCACCACGTCTGTCGATCGGCCAGAAAAAAGGGAGTTGCCATGATGCCTGCCGCGTCGTCTGGCCATTCGTCTGACCTGCCCGACCCTGAAAACCGGCCGTTGCCTGGTGCGGTCACCGGCAACCCCGCCACCCACGGCGTGATCCCCGCGATGCCGCCCATCGGCAAGCCCGAGGCGTGGTACGCGCACAAAGTCGAGGAAGCCGACCGGGCGGGCGATCTCCACGCCCACGAGGGGTTTAAGGTCGGTCAGTACATCTCGCTGGCGTCGAGCGGCGAGTTGTCGTGGGAGGACAAGCTGCGTTACTACCGTCACGCGCTCAAGCGCCACTGCATCCCGCCGCGGCTGGCCGACGATGCGCTGTGGAGCTACTACAAGGATCTGGAGCACCTCGTAAAGGACCATGCCGGCGAAGAAGCGCTGCGCCTCGCGAGCCTGGAAGACGACCGCTGGTGCGTGATGGCCGACAGCGGCCACAACGAGGAGGAGATCGCCGATCTGGCCGAGGCGTTCTTCGACGCCATGATCCCGGGTGACCACTGCCCTGAGTGGTTTCATGAGGAAGATTACCACCAGTTGTGCATCATCCGGGATCAATGGATGTGATGGCGGGGGTCTGAACACATTTCCCTGCCCGGGTCGGGCTTTCGTGGTATAACGAGTCAGACCAACTGCCTGACGCCGGATTGTCATGGAAATGCCCAAACCGCTGACCGACGCGCCTGCGCGTCAGGCGGGGCGTGAGCGGCGGTCTCACCCCCGGCAGGCTCGTGCCGAACTCGCTTTTCTTTGCGATTCCGATGAACCCACCGCTTCGGGGCGTGAGGTTCTGGTATGCGACCTGTCGCTCGGCGGAGTCGGGTTGCGGTGTGACTTCCGCCTTGCGCCCGGGGCGCTGTTTCACCTGAAGCCGGCCGGCTCGCCGCGGGTGTCGGCCCGGATCCGAGTGGTGGCGAGTCGTCAGAATCCGGACCTCACCTGGTCGATCGGCGCCCGGTTCTGCTGAAGCCCGGCGGCGGGCGACGCACGTTTGCGACGGCTTGCGGCGGCGTCAATCCGCAGTGTCGCTTACACTTAGCGCCCAATTCACTGAGACCGCTTGGGTGATTTGCCGATGTTTAACTTGCCCCCGCGCTCATGCGGGGTAGAGTCGTCGCTCTGGCTGAGCCGCAGGTTTTGGGGCAGCCCGTTTTCAGACACTGCAGGGAGAGATCATCCATGTGCGGCATCGTCGCTTATGTCGGTCGTAAGATTGCACAACCCCTGCTGATTGAGGGACTTAAGCGGCTGGAGTATCGCGGATACGACTCGGCCGGCGTGGCGGTGATCGATGATAAGGGTCAGCTGCACATCCGCCGGGCGGCCGGGCGGATCAGCGTGCTCGAGAGCGCCATCGCGGCCAACGCGCTGCCCGGATCGACCATCGGCATGGCCCACACCCGTTGGGCGACCCACGGGGCGCCGACGGAATTCAACGCCCACCCCCACACCGACGACGCGGGACAGATCGCGATCGTCCACAACGGGATCATCGAAAACTACGCGGCCCTCAAGCGGCTGCTGAGCGAGAAGGGCCACACCTTTTCGAGCCAGACCGACACCGAGGTGCTGGCGATGCTGATCGGCGACCTCTATGCCGACATCAAGAGCCGCAACCACCTGCCCGAGGGGACATCGATCATCCAGCGGGCCGTGCAGGCGGCGCTGCATGAAGTCGAAGGGACGTATGGCCTGGCGGTGATCTGCAAGGACGAGCCCGACACGCTGGTGGTGGCGCGCAAGGGTTCGCCGCTGATCATCGGGGTGGGTCAGGACGAATACGTCGTCGCGTCGGACGCCAGCGCGATCGTAGAGCACACGTCGCGCGTGGTTTACCTCAACGACAACGAGATGGCTGTGCTGCGGCCGGGCAGCTTCAAGACCGTCACCATCGACGACATCGAGATCACGCCGACGATCAGCCTGCTGGAGAACAAGCTCGAGGAGTATGAGCTTGGCGAGTATGAGCATTACATGCTCAAGGAGATCTTTGAGCAGCCGCAGTCGATCTCGAACTGCCTGCGCGGGCGCGTCGAGCAGCGCGAGGGGCGGATCGTGCTCGGGGGGCTGTCGAACTTCACGCGCGACCTTGTGAAGGCAAAGCGGTTCATCCTCACCGGGCAGGGGACGGCATGGCACGCGGGGCTGATGGGCGATTACATCTTCGAAGACCTGGCGAAGGTGGTGACCGAGACGACGTATGCCAGCGAGTTTCGGTATCGCAACCCGATCGTTGAAGAGAACACGGTGGTGGTGGCGATCAGCCAGTCGGGCGAGACGGCCGACACGCTGGCGGCGCTGCGCGAGGCGAAGGAGAAAGGCGCGCTGTCGCTGGGCGTGGTGAACGTGGTGGGCTCGACGATCGCGCGGGAGGTCGATGCCGGGGTGTATCTGCACGCGGGGCCCGAGATCGGCGTGGCGTCGACCAAGGCGTTTACGTGTCAGTGCGTGGTGCTGACGATGATGGCGCTGTTCGTCGGGCGGCGTCGGTTCATGAGCCAGAGCCAGACGCAGGAGGTGATCGACGGGCTGTGCGAGACGCCCGACAAGATCAAGCGCGTGCTGGAGGCGTCGGAGCAGGTGCGCGACATCGCGCGCAAGTTCTGCGACCGCGAGAACTGGCTGTTCCTGGGTCGCGGGTATCACTATCCGGTGGCGCTGGAGGGGGCGCTGAAGCTGAAGGAAATCAGCTACATCCATTCAGAAGGGATGCCGGCCGCGGAGATGAAGCACGGGCCGATCGCGCTGATCAACGACGGCATGCCGGTGGTGTTTGTGGCGACGCAGGGGCTGCAATATGACAAGGTGATCAGCAACATCGAAGAGGTTCGGGCGCGGGGCGGCAAGATCATCGCGGTGGCGACGGAGGGTGATACGAACATCCGCCGGTATAGCGACCATGTGGTGTATGTCCCTGATGCGATGGAGTGCCTGCAGCCGCTGCTGACGGTGGTGCCGCTGCAGCTTCTGGCGTATCACGCGGCGGTGGCGCGAGGGTGCAACGTCGATAAGCCGAGGAATCTGGCGAAGAGCGTGACGGTGGAGTGAGGGGGGAAGAAGATTCACCACGGAGACACGGAGGGCACGGAGAAGAGGGTGGGCCGGTGCCGAGTTGCTGGGGTGAAGTTCATTGACGATCAGCCGGTCCGTAGTACTTGCGGATGAAGTTTTCTGCGGCATCGCGGATCATCGGCTTTAACGGATTCAGCTTCTCGATGGTTGAACTCAAGTCATGGAGTTCAGCGTGCAGTCGTTCGATGGCCGCCGTCGGCCGCGACTGTTTTTGGCCGCAATCACTGGTCAGATCGGGGTGATGCAGGCTTAAGGCGACCGCCTTCCAATACGTTTTGATGGTCAGACCGTCGGCAGACAGCTTTACGCGTCGGGGTTCGATCCCGGATTCGACGGGGGCGTACACCAGCACAGCACGGCCGGATGCGGTCGCTCGGAACTCAGCATCGACGGTCGTTGACTCACCATCAGCGCTAAAACAGGCGTCGCAGATGCGGTTTATTACCTGCAAGACCGCAGGCGCCCCGTGCATCAGGACGGGCGATGCCCAGTGCCGAACAGTGCGTTGGCTGGCAGCGCAAGCCAGACAGTCTCTAATCAGCAGTAAATCGTCAGTCACGAGCCAGAAGTCGGCACCGCTGGAGTCAACATGGTTGATGACGATACCGCTCACTACGTCTACTTGTCGTGTCGATGACTTTGCTCTGGACCAACATTACGCCATCTGCGGGACGGCCTAATGTAACCCTGTTGCGGTGAGCCATGTTCGGGCGATGAGCATGTGGCCGGCGGGGGTCGGGTGGACGCCGTCGGTGGTCAGGGGGATGTCCGGGCGGGCGGCGCGGACGGCGTTAAAGGCGGCGTGAAGCGGCACGACCGCGGCGGCGGAGAACTCGCGGGCCAGTGCGTGGACGGAGGCGACGTAAGGCAGCAGCAGATCGTCGGCGCCAGAGGGCTCGGGCAGCCACAGGACCGACGGCTCGCAGAGAACGATCTCACAGCGCGGGAATCGCTCCCGGGTCTGGGTGAGGATGTCGCGGTAGCCTGCGGTGTAGGTGGGCAGGTCGCAGCCGGCGCGGTCGGGGACGAGGCCGTGCCAGACGTCGTTGATGCCGATGAAGATCGAGAGCACGTCGGGCTTGAGCTCGAGCACGTCGCGGTCCCAGCGCTTCTGCAGGTCGGGAATCTTGTTGCCGCTGATGCCGCGGTTGATCACCGTGGGCATGGCGTAAGCGGCTTTGGCCAGCAGGTAATCGCGGACGAGGCGGACGTAGCCGCTTCCGAGTTGCTCGGGCTCGTCCTTGCGGCGGTTGCAGTCGGTGATCGAGTCGCCGATGAAGAGGAGGTTGGACGTGCTGGTGAGGTGGATGGCCATGGCGGGTGTTTTAACCGAAGACGGTCAGGCGTTGCACGTGAGTCGGGCGATGTCGAAGACGACCGGGTCGGTCGGGCGGTCGGTTCCCGGGGTGACGGGGCCGTTGCGTTCGGCGGAGCCGCCGATGTTGCGGGCCGGGCCCGTGCGGAGGCGAAGGGCCCCGATCAACGGACGGCGATGACCGCGGGGAGTGTTTGTGGCGCTGGCGGTTGGTGCGACCGGCAGTCTGCCCGAGGCGGCGAAGCCATCGACACGCACGATGAACCCATCGGCGGGCAGGTCGACCTCGAGCGACAGCGTCACCCAGCGGCCGGGCTTGTAACTGGCGACGCGGAGCCATGCGTCGCGCTCCCAGGTGTGAACGTGACCCGCCTCGAAGGCGACGCAGGCAAGGCGCTCGTAGGGGGCCTCGGAGAGCAGGTCGATCTCGAGTCGTCCGGGCAGCGCGGCGGCGCGGACCATCATCGACACCCCGATGCGCGGTCGCGGCGGGAGTCGTCGCGTGGCGACGGCGTGGTCGTATGGGTCGCGGTCAGAAAGGCGGAGGCGTGGCGCGACACCCGGAGAGGGCGCTGCGCCCGGCAGCGGCGCCGCCCCGGGCAGGGTGACCACGCCCGGATGGGGCGAAGCGACAGGCGGGGATGATGCGACAATTGGGGATGATCCGACAGCTGGTGATGATGTGACGGTTGGGGATGATGCGGCAGGCGAGCCGGTGTCGTCGGTGTCGCTGACGGCGATGGATGTCCACCGGGGCTGGTAGGTGTTCCAGAGCGGGATGATCGGTCCGAGCGTGGTGTGTGGCTCGGGCAGGAGCGGCGAGCCGGGCAGGGCGCAGTCGTCGGCCGCGGGATCGGGCTGCATGGGCAGGGGCACCCGGCTGACCCAGATGTCTTCCTTGCTCATCGAGTAGACGAGCCACATGACGCGTTCGCCGGCGCGGGAGCCGTCGTCTGACCATCGCGATACGCCGCGGGTGTATTGCGGGCCGATGCTGCGGAAGCGGCCGACGTAGCGCTGCTGCGGGAGCTCACCCTGGATGAGGCGCATATCGCTAAAGGTGATGCCATCGTGGCCGGCGACGGCGACGAGGGGATAGCGTGTTCCGCGGGTGGGGTTGTAGGCCAGGGCGTATCGGCCGTCGGCGGTTTGCTGTGTCCAGACCTTGGCCTTGCCGGTGATCAGGGTTGGCGGCACGTCGGGCTGAGACCATGTTTTGCCGGCGTCGGCGGAGGTGGTTGTCCAGCCCATCTTGCTGATGCCGACGAGGATGCCGTCGGGCCGGGTGAAGAAGCTGAAGGCCTTGCCGCTGACCCACTTTTCGTTGTCGCCCGGGACTTTTCCGCCCGGCCAGGCGGCGGGATCGTGCCACTTCATGCGGCGCTCGCCGAGCAGTCGGCCGCGATCCTGCTGTTCGAGAAAGACCGAGTCGGCGAGCAGTTGTCGACAGGCGGCGACGAACCCGGCGTCGTGGGCCTCGGTGAAGAGCGGCGCCGGCAGCTTCACGCCCGGCGGAGCCTGGAGGACGAACACGGGCCCGAGCGAGTGGTCGGCGCGGATCTCGCGGACGACCAGGCCGCCCTTGGTGTCTTCGTCGGTGTCGGCGGTATCGACCCTCAAGCCGGCGAGCATGAGCATGCGGTCGGAGGGCTGGGTGGCCTGCCCTTCGCTCAGGACGGCGCGGAAGAAATACATTCGCAGCGGTGTCGAGACACCCTGGGGAAACATCTCGACCGGCAGCGGCCAGGTGACGCCATCGCTGCTGGTGGCGTAGAGCTCGCGGCTGGGCCAGACGTCTTCGTCTTTTTCGCAGGTGTTCCAGCCGACATAGAGCCGCCCGCGCCAGACGGCCATATCGACGTGGTGGTGGTAGGTCCATCCCCGGTCGTCGGCAAGGTGAGCCGCGTCGGCGGTGGCGCGGAACACCTGGACCGACGACACACCGATCATCTCGGCCAGCCCCGCGTCGGCGCGGGTTGTGTCGACGCGTGCCTGTTCGGGGCCGGCGATGATGATCGGTGTGTCGTTCATGGGGCGGTGCGTGGGGCGGTTATGGCTTGACGGTCAGGTCGGCGGACAGGTTGATGACCTGTCCGGCGGTGGTCTCGAGATCGACGGCCTGGCCGCCGCTGCGGACGCGGACGGGGTTGCCCAGGAGCGACTTGAGCGTCGCCGACTCGAGCTTGCCCTGTTTCCAGGCGAAGCCGACTTCGAATCCGCCGCGGGCGCGCAAGCCGCTGATGCTGCCGGCGCGCCAGATGTCGGGCAGCGCCGGGAGCAGATCGATGATATAGGTGTTGCTGGGCGATCCGTCGGCGGTGGGAACGCGGAGATGGCTCTGCATGAGCATCTCGGCGATGCCGCCGGTGGCACCGTAGTTTCCGTCGGCCTGGAAGGGCCCGCAGAGGTCGAAGAGGTTGGGTAACACTCGGCGGCCCATCAGCAGGGCGAGCTGTCGGTAGGCGAAGTTTCCGTCGCCGACGCGGGCCCAGAGGGGGATGCGCCAGGCGAAGCTCCAGCCGGTGCTGCCGTCGCCGCGCCAGGCGAGCAGGAGCTTGGCGGCTTCGTAGATCTTCGGATCGCCCTGGGGTGTGAACTGGCTGCCGGGGAAGAGGCCCCAGAGCGGCGACATGTGGCGGTGGTTGTTGTTGGGTTCGTCCCAGTCTTCCTTCCACTCCTGGAGTTGGCCGTGCTTGCCGACCTGGTCGGGGACGAGCCGGGCGCGGGTCTCGATGAGCTTGCGGGCAAAGTCGTGATCGATGTCGAGGATGCGGGTGGCCTCGACGGTGTAATCGAACAGGGCGCGGATGAGCTGCATGTCCATCGCGGGGCCGGCGTTGAGGGGGCCCTGCTCGGGGGAGTGAGAGGGGTTGGTCACGAGCAGGCCGCTCTCGGGGTGGGGCACGAGGAAATCGAGGAAGAACTCGCAGGCTTCCTTCATCGCGGGATAGGCCCGGCGGGCGAGGAATTCCTTGTCGCCGCTGTATTGGTAGTGCTCCCACATGTGGTGGCTGAGCCAGGCGCCGCCGGTAGGCCACATGCCGTCGATGTTGTTGATCGGGGCGGTGCCGCGCCAGATGTCGGTGTTGTGATGGAGGACCCAGCCCCGCGCGCCATACTGCTCTTGCGCGGTGATGGCGCCGCTGACGCGCAGGTCATCGATCATGTCGAACATCGGGCCGTGGAGCTCGCTGAGGTTGGTCACCTCGGCGGGCCAGTAGTTCATCTCGAAGTTGATGTTGGTGGTGTACTTGCTCTCCCACGGCGGATCGAGCAGCTCGTTCCATACGCCCTGGAGGTTGGCGGCCTGTGTGCCCGGCCGGCTGGCGCCGATGAGCATGTAGCGTCCGTATTGGAAAAACAGGGAGGCGAGCGCGGGATCGGAGTCGAGCCCGTAAGCGGGCAACGCCTCGGGCATCGGAGGGTTTTTCTCGGTCGAGTTGGTCGGGTTGGCGGCCTTCTTGGCCCGCTGGACGCGCTGGTCGGTGGGGAGGTTGGCGTTTTCGCTTCGGCCCAGGTCGATCGATACGCGGCGGAAGAGGTTGCGGTGATCGGCGAGATGGGTCTCGCGGAGCGCGTCATACGAGCGGGTGTCGAGATGGGCGAGATAGGCCTGGGCCCGTTCGGCGGGGTCTGCGCTGGCATCCTGAAAGTTGACGAAGCTGGTGGCGGCGACGAGGAGGATGGTGGCCGAGTCGGCGTTCTCGACGGTGGCGACGGCGTCGGAGATGGAGAGCGTGCCGCCGGTGTGGAGGATGCGGGCGCGCGATTCGAAACGGGTGCCGGGCTCGTTGGGCACTTCGATGTTGCGGGCCTTGTCGAGGACCTGGCCGGTGAGGACCAGGACGTTGTCGCCCAGGGAATGTCGCCGGTGGACTTCGTGGGGGCTGTCCATCCGGAGCGAGAAGGTCAGGGCGCCGGGCTTGCTGGCGGTGATGCGGACGGCGATGACGTTGTCGGGATAGCTCGCGAAGACCTCGCGGCGGTATTCGACGCCGTCGACGCGGTAGACGGTGGTGGCGATGGCGGAATCGAGGTCGAGGATTCGGCGGTAATCGGCAGCGGCCTCGTGGCCGGGGAAGGTGAAGCGGAGATCGCCGAAGGGCTGATAGGCCTTCTGTCGGACGGGCTTGCTGATCATCGTGGCGCGGAAGAGGTCTGCGGCCTCGTCCTGCTTGCCCTCGAAGATGAGCTGGCGGATCTGCTCGAGGTTGTCACCGGCGCCGGGTCGGACATAGCTGCGGGGGACGCCTGTCCAGAGGGTGTCTTCGTTGAACTGCACGCGCTCGGAGGCGGTGCCGCCGAAGATCATGGCGCCGAGCCGGCCGGAGCCGACGGGGAGGGCCTCTTCCCACTTCTGGGCGGGCTGTGCATACCAGAGGCACAGGTCGGGGTTGACGACCTCGAAGGTCAGCGCCGAAGGTTCGACGCCGGGCGCGGTGAATCGAATGGTCTGCTGGGCTAAGGCCGATGCAGCGGCGGCGATGGCGCCGGCGACGGCACACGCGGAGGCGAGCTTCTTGAAAATCATCGTTGCTCCTGTTGTGTCGTTGACAGAGAACCTAAAGACGCTGGACGGGCAGCCAGACGGACATCTCGCCTTGGCCGCGGTTGTCCCACGCGAAGTAGGGGACGAGTCGGATGGGGACGTCGGCCGGCACGTCGGCCGACAGGGGACGGTAAAGCGCGTCGAAGGGCCGCGAAGCGAAGGGGGCCGAGAGATAGCAGCAAGCGGCGGTTTCGAGAATGACCAGATCGCCCAGCGCGGGGTGACGGGCCTCGGTGATGGGCTGACCGGCGACGAGGTGGACATCGAGCAGGTTGACGCCGGGCGGGAGGTCGTGCGACTCGAGGCAGTAGACGATCGGGCCGCGGATCACGGCGGCGTGGTTGCGGGCCTCTTCGAGCAGCGGGTGTGCCTCGACGAGCCGGGCCTCGATGGGCAGATCGAGCTCGACACGGTCGCCCGGTGTCCACTGCCGGCGGATCTCGTGGAAGGTGCCGGGTGTGGCGGAGGTGGCCCAGCCGTCGTTGAGGCAGACCGTTGCGCCGGCGGCCCACGAAGGGATGCGGAGGCGCAGCGTGAGGGGCGACGCGGGGGCCTTTTCGATGGTGAAGACGATGCGGCCTTCGACGGGGTAGTCGGTCTGCTGGACAAGCCGCAGCGGCTGGCCCGAGGGAAGGACGGTCTCGAGGAGCGAGCTGCCATAGACGACGGCGGTGACGACGTCGTGGGCGAGGGCATAGGCGAAATCGGCGCTGCGGGCGAGAACACGGGCGACGTTGGGCGGGCAGCAGTAACAACTGAGGCTGGCGCTGCGGCTGTGGCCGTAGCGGAGGTCGGCAGGCATGGTGCTGAGCCGGCGGAGCGTGTTGGTGTAGGTGAAGCGTGTGCCGTCGAGGCTGACGCCGGCAAGGACGCTGTTGTAGAGCGTGTGTTCGACGAGATCGCCATAGTGGGCGCGCCCGGTGGCGAGGAGCATCCGCCAGCTCCAGAGCATGTTGCCGATGGCGGCGCAGGTCTCGTTGTGTGCGACGGAATTGGGGAGCTGATAGTTGCGCCCGAAGGCCTGGTGTACGCGGGTGATGTTGGGCTGGTCGGCGGCGCCGTCGGGGGAGGCGCCGTCGTAGAGGGCGCCGCAGCCGCCGGTGATGTAGAGCTTGCGGGTGGCGAGGTCGTCCCAGACGGCGGTGACGGTGTCGAGCAGGTCGATGTCGCCGGTCTCGGTGTAGATGTCGGTCGCGCCGGCGTAGAGGTAGGTGGCGCGGACGGCGTGGCCGTGGGCGGTGCGCTGTCGGCGGAAGGGAATACGGTCCTGGTTGTCGTCGTCGCCGCGGGTGACCAGATCGCGCATGGCGAGCAGGCGCTGGGCGAGCCTGAGATAGCGTGGCTCGGCGGTGTGGCGGTAAAGATCGACCAGCGCCACGAGATGCCACGGGCAGATGCCGTGGCGGGCCATGTCGGGTGTGGGGCTGGCGAAATGTCGGTCGAGAAACTCGGCGGCCTTGATGGCGCAATCGAGCAGCGAGCGCTTGCCGGTGGCCTGGTGATGCACGATGGCCGCGGAGATGAGATGGCCCATGTTGTACATCTCGAAGTGCATCGGGTCGGCAAAGCGGGGCTGGTCGATGCCGAAGCGGAGGGCGATCTGCTGGGGCGTGTGGATATAGCCGTCGGCCGACTGCACGCGGGCGACCAGCGCGATCAACTCATCGAGCATGGCATCAAGATTTGGGTCACGCGTGAGGTGATGTACTGCCGACGCGGCTTCGAGCCATTTATAAAAATCACCGTCGTTCCACTTGGGTCCGCGGTGACGCGTTTCGGCGCCTTCGCCCAGGACGGTGAGGAAGTTGCCGATCCAGCGATGGCGCTCGGTCTCCTGCATGAGCCGGCCCATGGCGGGGACGAGCGACCGCGCGACGACGTCAGTGCGGGCGGCCCAGAAGCCGCCTGTCCAGCGCGCGGCGCCGAAACCGGCAGCCGCCAGCGCGGCGTGGGGCGCTGGGTGTGGCGAGGGGGGAAGATTGGGGGTTTCGGGGTCGGTCATTTCGATTTGGATGACTTGTGGTCTGGCGGTGTTGGGTCAGTGGGAGTTAAGTCGGGCGGATTCGGGTCAGGCCGGCTATTGGCTTTCGATACGGTGGATCCAGACGACGACGGGCCCGCGCTCGTGGGGTTGGCCGACGTCGAGCGTGGAGAAGCCGCCGGCGATGACGCCATCGGATTGCGTCATCGCCCCGCTGTCTGGATCGATGCGATATTCGACGAACTCGTGGTCGGCCAGGCGAAGGTTGAATGTGGCGGGCCCGCCCTGATCGCGATAGAGCAGGAAATCGCCGCCATCGGGGCTCGCGAGCAGGTATTGTCCGGCCGCCAGTTTTCCGGCGGCGGGATCGACGGGTCGCATGGTGGCGATCGCGCGGGCGAGCGCCGGATCGAGCCGGGGCACCGCGGCGAGCGATCCGCCGCCCATGAGCGAGGCCCACCCTGCCTCGCCCTGCTCGACGCGCCAGATCACGGCCTTGTCCGGATGGGCCAGGCGGTATTGGCGCACGGCGCGGGCGGTGGATTCGAAGCTCGGGCCCTTGGGCTTGAGCAGGCGCTGCCACTGGCGCGGCGCGAGGTTTTTTCCGCCGGGCGGGGCGTAGGGTTCGCCGTCGCCCTGGTACCACCAGTAACGGATGTCGATGACGTCGACGACGGTGGCGCGGGCCGAATCGGCAAGGACGGCATCCTGCACGTCCCTGGGCGCACAGAGCGAGACCATCACATCGCGGCCGGTCTGCTGCTGCCACTGTGCGATGGTGTCGAGCCAGAACTGGACGAACGGCAGCGAGCCGGTGAATTCTTCACTGGTGACGTGAATGACGTTGGGCCGGCCGGCGAGGTGGTCGAGCTGTTGGCGGATGTACTGCCTGTGCAGGTCGGCCAGGGCGGGGTTGCTCACGTCGTAGAACTGCTCGCCGATGAAGACGCGCTTGTCGCCCGCGTAGTAGACGGGCTCGGGGAAGGGCGTGTTGTTGATGTTGTTGGCGGTGCGCCAGGGGAAATCGGTGTAGTGGGCGCCGGCTTCGAGGATGCTGTGCTGCATGTAGTGGTGGTTGAGCAGCACGAGCCCGCGGACCTCGGCCAGATCGGCGAACTGCTGAAGGCGGGCGTAATACCACGGGTTGGGCCGGGTGAGGTCCCATTGTGAGAGGCCGTCGTAGGCGCGACCCCGGCCGCTGCGGGCGAAAGGCCACTCATAGAACGGGGCCACGACATCGGCATCCATCCGGCGGATGCGTTCGTGGTCGTCGCGCCGGCGCTCGTACCAGAGCGGCGGATGCTGCTCGACTGCGACGCGCCCGGATCGGGCGAGCGCATCGGCGAGGGTCGGCAGATCGTCGGTGTGGCCATGACCGATCCGCCCGGGCACGAAGCGGGTGAGCGCCGGGCCGGCGCGGGCGAGGTCGGTCGTGCGGAGGCCCAGGTTCCACCAGGGGACACCGACGCGGCGGCCGGTGAGGATCGTGTCGGCGGTGAGAAGCCAGCCGCCGGCGAGGGAGAGCGGACGGGTTTCGACGGACTGGCGCTGTCCGGCTGAATCAACGGGCGACGGCACCGTGACGGTCGGCGTGTAGGCAGCGGCGGGAGACAGCGGGTCGATGCGCGCGATCTCGAGGATGAAATCGCGGAGGCTGGGGCGCGGCTTGAGCGTGATCTGGGCGAGCTCCATTGCCTGCTCGACGCTGGGCGCGCTGGAGGCGTTGGTGTCGATGGTCAGCAGGCGGCGTCGCTCGCGGGCAACGGGGCCGAGGCGGTCTTCGAGCTGGGCCCAGTAAAGGCTCTGGATATCGGGGTCGTCGTTGCTGGAAGCGAAGTGGCCGTCGCCGGAGAATTCGCCCCATGTGCCGATGGCGTAGTTCATGCCGGTCGGCGTCTTCCAGCACTCGATGACCGAGGCGTCGGCGTTCCACAACACGCTGTTGTCGGCCGTCCATCCCGCGCCGGCGGCTTCGTAGGCGCGGTTGCGCAGCGAGAGGCTGTTGCCGTCGATACGGACATGATCGAAGAGAACGCCGGTGGCATAGCTGTCGATCGCCCCGCTGTGGCCCAGCGAGTTGACCGAGTCACACTGCACAAACGCGTTGGGGCCCGCGGCCAGCAGCCCGACCGCGAAATCGTGCACGGCGTTTTCGGAGTAGAGCCGGTGCATCAGCACCTGCTGACCCAGCACGAGGAACGGCCGACGACGCCAGCCGCCGATCTCGGAGACCGGCGCCACCGAGATACAGTCTTCGACGGTGACCCTGCGGGCGGATTCCCAGACGGCGACCGCGGAGCAGACGAAGCCGCTGAAGCGGACGCGGCGCACCCAGACGTCGCGGGCGTTTTCGATGGTGATGCCCATCCACGCGTGGTCTTCGTCCCTGGGGTTGTCGGAGGACGGCTGCGAGATCAGCTCGAGGTTTTCGATGCCGATGTTCGTGATGCGGCCGGGCCAGGTGTGGGGTTCGACGGTGGCGACGCCGTATGCGGGGTCGAGCGAAGCGGTGATCGGCGCGTCTAGCGTGATGGTGTCGGCGGTGACGGCGGTGATCGTGCGGTCCCAGGTGACGTCGCGCGAGCCGGGCTTCCACGAGGGGCCGTGGCGGTCGCCGCCGAGGTCGGCCATGCCCATCGCGGCGATCCACTCCGCGGTGGAGGGCCGGCGGACGGTGACGGTGTCGCCGACCTTGAGCGAATGCGGGACCGCGAGCCGCAGTACGGTCGCGCCCACCGGCACATATTCGCCGGCCACCGCGATGGGCGGGCTGGTTGGGGTGCGGTCGTCTTCGCCTGCGATGCGGATCAGCGTGCGGCGGTCGGGCCCGGTGGCGATGAGGCGGGTGGACTGATCTGTGCCGAACGCGCCGCCGCCCCGGATGACGATGCCCGAGGAGCGGATCGTCAGCCCGCCGGTCAGGGGATAGTCGCCCGGGGGAATCAGCAGCGCGCCGCGGAAGCCGCCTTTGGCGACGGGCCGGCCGGCCATCTGATCGATCGCGGCCTGAAGCGCGCGGGTGTTGTCGTCGCCGCTGGGCCCCAGCGCGATGCGCTGGACGGCCACATCGGGGATCTGCTCGTCGCCGGCGCGGAACCCGGCGAGGCTGAAATCGACGACGCGGTCGCCCCGCTGGTTGGTCGTGTAGATGAGTTTGCCCCCCTGCTCCTGCACCGGCGGCCTCGGGGGCTGGGGTTTGGCAGACTGGGCGGGCGCGGGCGCGGCGGCTTGAGGCTGCGCGGCCTGGGGCTGGGCGGCTTGAGACTGGGCGGCCTGAGACCGGGCAGACTGAGATTGCGCGGATTGGGCGGGGGCCGCGGCGCAGCAGGCGAGGACGACTGTCAGACCGAGCGAGGCGAGCGTGACGTGGCGCATGGTTTCTCCTGCGGCGTCAATCCAGGCGTGCGATCAGCCGTTCGAGCACGTTTGAGCGGGCGACGGTCTTGCCGTCGACCATGACATGAAGCCCGGGTCCGCGATGATAGCGCGTACCCGCGGCATCCCATAAGACACTGACCAGCCGGCCGTGATAGGGAATCCCTTCGACGGCGAAGTAATCCCATGCGCCGACAGGCACGAGCGGATCGATCTCGATGACGTCGTCGAGCCGCGGACACACGCCAGCCAGGCCCGAGATGACCAGATCGGCGAAGGTCGAGTGGTTGTAGTAGCGGCTGCGGGGGTTGTCGCCCTTGAGCCATTCGCCGGTCTGCTCGTCGTGATACTCGCCGATATAGGGCTGACCTTCGCGGCGGTGGGCGCGGGCGTAGGTCTGAACCGCTTCGAGATAGTGCGCGCGGGTCACATGCTTCTGCTGATAGCGGCGGAGCACGTTCGCGAGGGCGGTGAGCGTCTGCGATGTGGCGAAGGGCCAGACCGCGCCGTCCCACTCACATCGGCCGACGCCGTTGGACCGGAAGCGGGGGTGGCGTCGCTCGGCGGTGGTCAGCCCCGCGGGGGCCCAGAAGCCCTCGGGGTCGACGAGCTGGGCCCACGCGTCCTCATGCCCGGGCTCGGGCAGGTCGAAACACCAGGGGATATAGCCGATGGCTTCGCGGGCGGAAGAGAGGCCGGCTTCGCGGGTCTGGGCTTTGAAGAACCTGGCGCCGGGGTCCCAGAGCCGCTGGTGCACGAGGCGGCGGATCCCGGATGCCTTGGCCGCGAACTCGGCGGCTAACTCGGGTCGGCCGGCGCGGGTGGCGAGGTCGGCGATGGCGGTGGCCGACGCGAACATGTAGCTGTTGATGGTCGGGCGGGCGTTGCGGTGCGTGCGCGAGCCGCTGATGGATTCTTCCATGCCGTCGCGGACGTCGAACTGCCAGAAGAGCCCGTCGCTGCGGAGCTTTTCGCTCTCCCACTGGCGGTAGTCGGCGACAAGATCGTCGAGCATGGCGACGAGGCCGGCGATGTTGCCGGTGACCATGGCCCGGTCGCGCAGCGCCCAGGCGAGCCAGCTGCTGTAGAAGTGGAACCTGGGCTCGGGTGTGCCGTTGGGGCCGGCGGTGAACCAGAAGCGGATGTACTGGTCGAGGAAGTGCTGGTCGTGGAGCCACCGGCCTTCGGCGATGTGCAAGCCCAGCGCGCAGCTAATGCTGTTGTAGAGCCCCGCATGGCGGACCGGGGCGATAAACTCGGTGACGATCGTGCCGGCGGGCGTCTGCTTGATGTGTTTGCGGAAAGTCCACCAGCGGTAGTAGTAGACTTCTTCGATGGTGGGGTCGGGGCAATCGAAGAAGGGGATGTTGGCCGACATCCACGCCTCGGCGGCGGCATTGGGAACGAGATTGATGATGTCTTCGCGATCGACGCTGTTGAAGCGCGCGACATAGCGAGAGAGGCGCTCGTGGCCGCGAGGCTGGATCAGCGTCGGCATGGCGGCCTCCGTGGGGCCGGCGGCGGCGGTCATCGCGAGACACCTCCGACGGAAGCCTGACGGACAGCGCCGGGCAGGGTATCGCTGCGGACGTCTCGCGGGGCCAGCGGCGCGGCGGCGGAGACCACGCCCAGGATGACGTAGCTGCCCGAGCCGCGGACGCCCAGACGCTGACGGCCGGCGGGGATCTTCATCGAGAAGACATCGACCCGGCCGATGAACTCGAGCGAAGCGCCGGCGGTCAGATACGGCTCGACCGCGCCGCGGTCGGCGGCGAGGGCGTCGGTCTCGAGGTCGGGCGGCCTGCGCCAGCCTTCGGCATCGGAGACGACATAGCCGATGAGCACGACGGCAGGTTCGCCGACTTCGATGACGATCTCGGGATCGACACCGGCACGGGCTGGCGCGTTGGCGAAGCGGATGCCGGTGAGGCCGGCGATCTCGGGCGCGACGTGTCCGATGGCGATATCGGTGTCGGTAAACGCCTTGGCGGCGGGCGCGGGGCGGTAGGTTGCGCCGCCGCTGACGAGGGTGAACTCCAGCGGCTTGAGCGGCTCGATGTTGACCACCGGTGTCTCGGGCTCGCCGGCGCGGATGCGGGCGACGCGGGCGCGGAACTCGGCGAGTTCCTGCTCATAGAGGGGGACAAGCTGTGTCCAATGGTAGTTGATCGGCTTGCCGTCGACGCCGCCGTTGAAGGGAATCTTGCGCTGGTTGGTCTGCATCGTGTTGGCGAAGCGATAGGTCTTTGCCGTTCGATCGGCCAGAGCGCGGAAGTATTCGAGGCTGGCGGCGAGGTGTCGCTCGGCGGCTTCCATGTCGGCAGGGTCGCCGCTGTATCGGAAGCGCAACACCGCCATCGCGGCGCGGACCTTCTCGGCATAGTTGAGCGACATCAGGCGGATGCAGTGGACGTCGTTGCGCAGGCGCTCGAACTCGTCGCCGTGGGTCTTGACCAGCGGCGCGGCCGCTTCGATGGCGGCGACGGCGCGGGCGGCGTAATCAAGCACCTCGTCGACAATCCGCGGCGGGGTCTCGCCCTCGTGGGGCTGGTTGTGCCAGGCGCGCTGCGCGTATTCGCCGAGCCGCTCGCCGGGCGGCGACTGCGACTCCCAAAGCTCCTCAAAGGCGCGGTGCTTTTCGGGGTTGATCAGTTGATCCAGCGTCATGCCCAGCGACATGGTCTGGCGGTTGCCCTCGGTGATGCCGAAGCGGCGGAGCAGGCGCGGGGCGCACTCGCCCGAGTCGTTGTAGGCGTCGAGGATGTAGCCGGCGGCGGTCGCGTTGCCGTAAAGCTCGGCGAGCCGACCCACCCAATACTCACGGTCGCGGGCCTCGTCGACGTCGGGGTTCCACGCGTAACGGGCCCACGCCTCGAACCAGATCCAGTCGCGGTCGATCTGGGCGAGCGGCGGTTCGGTCGCGTCGGGCGCATCGGGCCACGACCAGTAGGCGAGCGGATAGAGGTGCAGCCCGCGGGCGCCGAGCCGGTCTCGCCCGGCGATGACGCTCTTTCGGATGAACCGCGGCGCGCCGTAGCGGAAGGGTTCGAGGTTGGCCAGGATGTGCACATTGATCATGTGCGTCGAGCCCAGGGCGGCCATCGCCTGGTGGACCACCTGCCGCCGGCCGCGGGGCTCGTGGGTGGTGAGCGATTCGCCGTTGAACTTGGCTTCGGTGTAGATGTTCGAATAGAGCTTGAGCGCGTCGGGCATGACCTTGCGCAGGTCGGTGGCATGGGTGCGGATGACCACCGGCGGCTGCTCGGTGAGGCCCGCGGCGGCGATGCCGTCCTTGATGCCCGGCAGGATGACATCGAGCAGCCAGCGATTCTGGTTTTCCTGGCCCTGCAGCGCTTCGCCCAGGCAGACCATCAACCCGACGTGAGGATATTGCTCGACAAACCGCGCGAGCGACTTGCGCGTGTAATCGGCGGCAATCTCGTTCGGCTCGGAGAGCTGGGTCGACAGCCCGTGCCGGTCGGCCAGCGGCTTGGGCAGGAGCAGGCTGTAAAACATCTGGACAACCCAGATGCCGCGCCGGTCGGCCTCGGACGCGATGTAACGCAGCATCGACTGATTGCGGGCGAGGATCTCTTCGCTGACTTCGACGGCATAGGGATAGTCATCGACCTCGACCAGCGATGCGAAGGGCCAGCCGTTCCACAGATACAGCGTGTTCATCCTGTGGCGGGCGAGGAAGTCGAGATACTGCTCCCAGAAGGCACGGTCGTAGAAGAAGGGGAACAGCTCGGGGGTGTAGGGATATTCATAGACCTTGCGCCCGGGCAGGATGAAGGTCTTCTGCATGCCGATGCAGGGTCCGCGGAGCGGCCAATGGGGCGACTGGGCGATGCGGAGGTCTTCGGCAACCTCGCCGCGTGTGCGGATCAACTCGGCGAGTTCGAGGCAGCCATACATGGCGCCCGACGCGTCACCGCCGATGATGTGGATGTCGCCGCCGGCGCGGGTGATGGTGAAGCCCTCGGCAGGCGGTGAACCCGGCTCGCCCGGCGGCGCGACGGCGATGTGAATGGTCGGACCGCCCGCGAGGCCCGGGATCGTCGGGCGAAAGGCGCGGGCATCGGTAAGCGCCGCAGCCAGCTTATCTCGGCCGAACGCCACCCGGGCGTGGGCGCCGGGCGCGATGCGAATGTCGATCGGCGATGCGAAGGCGACGCTGGCGGTCGTGGTAGGCGGCATGATCAAAGCGATACGAAGGACAGATAAGAACGATACGACAGGCTAACCAGACTCGCGGCGCTGCGCATGCCCGGCCTTGAGACAACTCGATCCCGGCGCGGCGCTCGCTCAGAGCGGGTCTCGAACACCGCGGCAACCTGACATCGCGATGCCCGGGCATCGCGGCAAGCGGACATCGCACCCTTATCGGGGGCAACGCCACGATCGGGTGAGCCGCCGAGCAGGTGACCGCCTAATCAGCCGGCGCCCAAATCCGGCGGCGCTCCGATGGGGCGCGGGCCGGTCATGGGCGGACCCTTGTGATCCGCAGGGCCATGTGCGGCTTGCCGGGCAGCTTCACCGTGGCGCGGCCTTCGGCGTGATAGCGGTACTTGGTGTCGGCGATTATGCGATACTCCTGTGACACGGGCGTGATGGTCATCTCCCATGTGTCGAGCATTTCGACACGGAATGTCTGGCCGGCCTCGAGTTCGTAGCGCGGCAGCGAAAAGACCCACTCGGTCGGGCGGGTGAGCCCGAAGTAGACGAGGTAGTATTCGCCCGGCTTGCCCGCGGTTTTTTCGTCCCACCACTTGTCGATCGGCTCGATGCCGCAGGCGGGGGCGCTCTCCATCACCTTCTTGAGGAAGGCGATTCGCTGCGGGCTCTTGCCGTGAAGGACGCCGCCTTTGGCCCACCAGAGGATGTCCTGCGGGTGGAGATAGGTCTCGCCGTGGCCGGCGTAGGTGCCGGCGATGGTGGCCTGCCAGAAATCGTGCACCATTTCTTCGGCGGTGATGCACCCCCACCGCTGCTCGATGTTGCCCTCGTAGCGCACTTCATCGAGCACGATCGGCTTGTAATAGACGTCGCGATAGAGAATAGCCCGGCCGAAGTCTTCGACCGCCATACCGTTCTGGATGCTCGCGTGGGTGACCCAGGGCTTGTTGTGATCGTAGATTCGCTTGCCGTTGTGGACCGAGCGGAGGTGGCCGTAGGGGTCGTGGTCGCGGACGATCTGGAAATAGCGGTCCCAGTCGGCGTCGCACTTTTCGGTCATGAAGTCGAACTCGTTGGCCATCGACCACCAGACATTGCGATAGGCGGCGAGCCGTGCGACACAGTATTTGAGATAGCGGTCGTCGCTGGCGGCGTCCATTCTGTCGAAGCCCCAGTGCCCTCGGTCATAGGGGTGGAGCAGGATCAGGTCGGCTTCGATGCCCATGTCGCGAAGCTGCGCGATCCGCCGTTCGAGCGCATGCCAGAACGCCGGATTGGGGCGGGTGAAGTCCCACTGGTTCGGCGGTGTGCCCTCGAAGGGGTAGACCAGCGGCTCGTTCTCGTTAAACGAGTATCGCTTGGGGAAAATGCACATCCGCAGCTTGTTGAAAGGCGAGGCCTTGAGCGTCGCGAGGGTTTGATCCTGCAATTCGAGGGTCTGATGAAACCAGGCGTAGCAGGTTGTTCCGATCTGCCGGTATGGCGTGCCGTCGGCGTAGGCGAAATGGAACGTGTTGGCGACGCGGACGGGCCCGTGGTTTGAGGGCCTGGCGGCGGTGACCAGCAGCGAGCCGGTTTGGCCGGACAGTTCGGGTTTGTTGCTGCGGGTTTCCCAGGTCCACTGGCCGGGCTGCTCGGGCATGAAGCGGAGGCGGTAGGTTCCGTCGCCGTCGTAAAAGCCGTGGACGTCGACCGACCGCCCGGCGTCGCCGAGGGTAAACCGGGCGGACAATTCGACATCGAGGAATGGATTGCCGGCCGACGGTCCGGAGAAGACCAGTTCGTGGAAATCCCACTGTTCGACGGTGGGAATAGCCTGCGCCATAAAGCCTGCTCCTCAGCAACTCTTCACGACCGACAACGCGCGCATTGCGGCTGACGCAGAATGTCGACGTGCCTCACGATCCGGACCACACCGTTCCGCCCGACGTGCCCCGCAGGAATCGCGGGATGAGCGCCCGGTGCGAGGAGAAGAATAGCGCGACCGGGCGGGCATGACAGTCCAACCCAGCGAAATAGTTTTATCAACGGGCGCAAAGCTGGCGAAACCGCATCTCCGCCTCCCGCTTCAGCCGGCGCGACCGGCAGCACCGTGCGCTCCTGTGAGTTTACGTCAATCGTGTTGCAGGATTCGGGCTCAGACGTGACGCTGGGCGGGCTTGTGCCAAGATGGGGAGCAACCCCGATGTCAGACCGGCCCATCGCCATTACGTTGCCGCGCACGCTCGCCCTCGGGGCGGGGTGTGCCGGGCAATGCGCCGGCGACGTGGCGCGGCTCGGGGTTTCGAGGGTGATGGTGGTGACCGATCGCATCGCGGCCTCGGTCGGGCAGGGGCTGATCGACGACCTGAAGAGGCTTGGTTTGTCGGTCGGCGTCTGGGCCGCCCTGGCGGGCGCGCCTTCGACCCGCGACCT
>CAZBOE010000030.1:0-32640 GCA_964493365.1 uncultured Tepidisphaeraceae bacterium
GGCGGGCCGGCTGAAGGGCGCTTGCGCCGCCGGGGGGATGGGCGGGGGGTTCGGTCCTATCTCTGATGTCTTGATGGTCGGCCGCGGGCAATGCCCGCATCACAGGCGGCATGATCGATACAGACGCAACGCGGCGGCGGCAGAAAACTGGAATGTGGCTGTTCGCCGGGGGATTCAATCGTAGGTCTTGTCCTGCCACCGCCATCAGGCGGAGGGTGGCGCGGCGATGAGCCGCCTGAACGCTGACCCTCAGGAGACTGTCAACACATGGGCAAAATCAAACTGGCTGTTGGAATTGCAACTGTCGCACTGGCGGCGCACGCTTCGTCGGCCGCTGTCATCATGAACGGCGATTTCCAGACGGGCGACCTTGGCCCGTCGACGACGACCTATACGTATGGCTCGCCCAATATGGTGCCCGAAGGCACGTGGCGCGTCGTATCGTTTGACACCTACCACAAAAACTGGGCCGACTTTCACGATCACACGCTGGGCACGGCCGACGGGCGTTTTCTGGTGATCAACGGGAAGACGACGTCGTCGCCCACGAGTTATGCCTGGGCTCAGACGGTCAGCATCGTGCCGATGCAGTCGTATGAGCTGTCGGGCTGGTTCGCGTCGCTGTTCGCCAAGGCGGTGGCTTCGCTGAAATTTGAAGTCGAGCTGTTCGACGACGGGCTTTCGCTGGGGACAGTGAGCTCGGACGTGTTCGTGGCACCTGATCCGCTGCTGGGCAGTCCGCTGGGAACGTGGGAAGAGCGGTCGTTCACGTTTGCCAGCGGCGCCGCCGACTCGGCGACGATCCGGCTTTTCGACGTATCGGGCGTCAAGACGGGCAACGACTACGCGGTCGATGATCTCTCGCTGACCGCGATCTCGATGCCGTCGATTCTGGTGCCCGAGCCGTCGGTGGCGATGCTGCTGCCCGCGGCCCTGCTGCTGCTGCGTCGCCGAAGCCGTGGCTGACGCGTCGCGACCGCCCCGCTCTCGCGTTGGCAAGGCACAGCGGCGGGCGCGGAGGCGCACAATACAACACGCCGGCGGGCGCGACCGACGACCTCGGTCGCGCCCCTGTTTTGCGCGCGGGACAGGCGAGGTTGTTGGGCATCAACCGGCGGCCGAATCGCGGGCGCGGCGCTTGCGCGAGGTGGCCTGGACGGCGGGCGTCGGGTCAGGCGGCGCGAGCGACTCGGCGGCCTCGTAAACCGCCACACCCGCCGGCTCGAGCACGGGTGTGCCGATGAGAAAGCGAGCGCCTTCGGGCGGGCGGATTTCGTGCGGCTTGTCGTCGTAATTGAGCGCGATCTGGTAGGGCCCGCGCTTGAGAATCCTCACCCGCTTGGGCATCGGGCGGACGGGCAGGCCCGCCTTGGCAGCCAGCTTCTCGACCAGCGCGTCGATCAGGGGCTGCTCTCCGGCGACGCCGCAGTAGGTCACCGAGCCTACGCCGTGACGGCGGTAAATGACCGCGGCCGCCTCGGCATAAAACTGGTCGGCATAGGTGGCGAGCACGCGGGTGCCGGCGGCTTCGTCTGGGTAGAGCAGGTCGCCCCACATGCCCCAGATGTAGCGCTTGGAATCCATCTCCACCTGCCCGAAGGAGCCGTCGGGCATGACGTCGTAGGCTTCGATGGTGCCGCCGATCAGCGGGAGGATGGCTTTGCCCCAGGGGCCTTCGACGAACTGGCCGGTGCGGTCCATCAGGCCCGAGCGGCAGGTGAGCACGAGGTTTCCGCCGGCCGACGCATACTCGCCCAGGCGGACGAGCAGCGCGTCATCGACCATCTGCAGGCCCGGGGCGATGACCATCCGCAGATCGGTCGGCCAGGGCTTGTGAGGCTGGAGGATGCGGACGCGCAGCCCGATCTTGGAGAGCGCGGCATACCAGGAGACCAGCCAGCCCTCGGCCTTCCACCTGCGGGCCTGGGGGAGCACCTTGAACCACCAGAGCTGATCGAAATCGAAGACGATGCCGACGGTGCAGTCGGCGGTGCAGTCGATGCCGGGGCTGGGCAGGCGTGAGTGATCGAGCAGCGCGATCTCGTCGGCCACCTGTTCGAACTGTCGCCCGCCGGGCGAGAGCGTGACGCCGTCGGTGGTGGTCAGGCCTGCGTGGAACATTTCGATGCCGAAGCGGGGCTGGCGGTAGCGATAGGTGGTGACAAACTCGGCGCCGTGGGCGAAGGCGGTCCACACCCAGAGGCGGATGGCGTTGGGATAAGGCAGCACGGGCACGCCCGACCAGTTGATCTGACCGGGCTGGAGTTCCATCAGCGCCCAGCGGTCGAGGTGAGACGCCATGGCGTCGTGGTTGAAGCCGATGTGGTCGGGGTCGGCCAGGCGGTAAGTGTCGTCATCGGGCTCACGGGAGTGGCCGCTGACGGGGTAACTGTCCCACGACATCAATGTGAGGTCTGACGCGAAGTCGGCCGGGTTGGCGTCGGGGTGAAAGGGCATGAAGTTGTGCGTGATGAACGGCTGCCGCTGCCCCGGCGGAGGCGGAGCGAAGTGGGCCTTGAGAATGTCGGCCTGCACCTTGTTGAACTGCGCGAACGCCCACGACCAGAAGCGGCAGGCGTCAAGCGATTGATGGGGGTTGCCGTATTTCGGGTCGCGCCCCGCGGGCAACTCGATCTGATCGAAGTCGGTGTAGTAGGTGTTCCAGAACTGGTTGCCCCAGGCATGGTTGAGGTGGGTGATGTCGCCGTAGCGGGTCTGCAGCCAGCGGCGAAAGGCCTCGTGGGCGTGGGGGCGCTGGTCGAAGAAGTTGCTGCAGTATTCGTTGTCGATCTGCCAGCCGATGACCGAGGGGTGTTTGCCGAATCGCTCGGCCAGCGCGGTGACGATGCGGCGCGAGGCATCGACCATGGCGGGGGCGGTGGGCGAGTAGTGGCGACGTCCGCCAAACCGATGGACGCGCCCGGCGTCGTCGATGGGCAGAATCTCGGGATGGTCTCGGACGAGCCAGATCGGCGGCGCCGCGGTGGGGGTGCAGAGAATGACCGCGAGCTTGCGCGCGGTCGCCATCTCAACGCACTGGCTCAGCCAGTCGAGGCGGAAGTCGCCGGGCGACGGCTCGAGGTCGAACCACGCAAACTCGCCCATGTGGACGATCTGCATGCCCATCTCGGCGATGTTGTCGAAATCGCGCTCCCATTGATCGCGGGGCCACTGCTCCGGGTAGTAATATGTGCCGATTTTCATAGGGATTATCAGGTCCAGACGTCGAAGAGGGTAACGCGGCCGGGGCGAGCGACCAAACACGGGCGACACGATGTTGTCGCGGCGGAATCACGCGGAGAGCCGCGCTGGCGGATCGTTGCGGATGGGCCGTCAATGATCGGCGGGTGATTGCGTGGCAAGGGCCGGCCGCGGCGGCCTCATCGGCAGGGGTGTGGCTGCGAAGATCGGCCTGTCAGGCGGCCGATCGCCGCGCGCGTCAGGACGGAAGGGGCGGCGAAGCATCGGTGGCATCGACATCACGCTCAACTGTGCCGCGGTGCTGGAGCGCGCGGGCGATGAGCCAGCAAAGCATCGCCCAGGCCAGCCCGGCGCTCCAGCCGGCGAGCACGTCGGTGGGATAATGCACGCCCAGCACGACCCGGCTCACCCCGACCAGGAGGGTCATCAGCACCGCGATGCCCAGCAGATAGATCTTGGCCAGGCGGTCTGGCACAAGGCGGGTCAGCAGGCTGCCCAGCGTCAGGTAGACGGCGGCCGCCATCATCGAGTGGCCGGACGGGAAAGAAGACGTGCTGACCTGATCCAGCGCGGGGACGACGTCCGGGCGCTCACGCCCGAAGATCGCCTTGAGCAGCAGCGAGTTGGTCACCCCGCCGACGGTGGCGAGGACGACCATCACGGCAGCGGCATGCTGGCGGTGGATGAGCAGGTGTCCGACGACCGCCGCCGTGACCAGCGCGAGAACGCCCATGCCGCCCATGGCGGAGAGGTCGCGAAAGAAAGTGCCGACCCAGGCGGGGCCGCGGACGAGCGCGGGATCGTCGGGGCTGCGGAACCACTCGACGATTCGGCGGTCGAACGAGGCGGTATCGCCCTCGAGCACCTCACTGGCGATCGAGCAAAAACCCCACAGCGACACGACCAGCAGCAGCATGACGCCCAGCACGACCCCGCTGTAGGAGCCCGGCCGAAGCAGCAGACGGCGGATGAAATGAAACGGCATGCCCGGGTGATACGACAGCAGCGCGCCGCTGGGAACGGACGAACGGGCAGACTCAAGCGGGCAGGCTCACGCGGGCAGACTTACGCGGGCAGACTCACGCGGGCGCGCTCGGCGGGCATGGTCGGCGGATCGGCGCGGCTGGCGGTGGAGTTGCTTGATGCAGCCTGAGGGGCGTCAGGCGCCGCAGCATTTCTTGTATTTGCGTCCACTGCCGCAGGGGCAGGGATCGTTTCGGCCGGGGGGATTCGCGGCGCGCGGGGTTCGGCGGTCGGCCGCGCCGGAGAGAGGCCGCGGCTTCTGCTGCGCCCCGCGGGACGACTCGGCGGCCAGCATGTCCATGATCATGGCCGGGGCGCGCTGCGCGCGAAGCAGCGCCGCCATGGTCTTCATGTAAGGGTCGATGTGTCTGAAGAACCGCTTGTATGCGGGGCAGAGGTAGTTGAGCCCGGGCTCGCCGTCAGGGGTGAGTGAGAAGCGGTGCTTGGGGCATTCGCCGTTGCAGGCGAAGCGGACGTCGCACGATCGGCAATAGCGTGGGAGGGTGTCGGCCTTGTCGCTGCCGAAGGCCTGCTGCCGGGGCGAGAGCGCCATCTCGCCCAGGTGTGCGTCGGCGATGTTGCCCAGTCGATAGCGCGGGTAGACAAAGTGATCGCAGCTGTAGAGATCGCCGTTGTGCTCCATCGCCAGGGCGGAACCGCACTTCTCGGTGAACAGGCAGAGCGACGAACCCGCGCCCGCCCAGATGCCCAGGGCCACATCGAAGAGCTGAACAAAGGTCTTGCCGACATCGCGGCGGACCCACTGATCGAATATCCGGCAGAGGAACTCGCCGTAGAGCAGCGGATCGACGCTCCACTCGGTCACGGGAACGGGGGCGATGATGCGGTCATGGAGCAGCGGCGGATCGGCCAGCGCGTGAGGGTGATGGCGCACGGTCTGCTCGACCGCCCTGCCGTTGACCGTCAGCGGCACGGGCAACGACAAGCCACTGGCCTGAAGCGCCGCCGCCCGCTCGACCAGCGGGATGAACTGGATAAACGTCGACCCGATGTCGCGGAGAAAGCCGTATACCTCGAGCGGCTTGCGGCTGTTGGCGGCGTTGACCACGGTCAGCGTGTTGAACTCGACGCGGTGCTTTTGCAGCACGGCGAGCCCGCGCATGACCTGGTCGAATGTCCCCTCGCCTTTCTTGTCGACGCGGTAGGCGTCGTGCAGCTCGCGCGGGCCGTCGATGCTCAGGCCCACGAGGAACTTCTCGGCCGAGAGAAACTCGCCCCACTGGTCATCCAGCAGCGTGCCGTTGGTCTGGAAGGCGTTGGTGATGGATTTTCCGTCGGCGTAGCGGCGCTGAAGCTCGACAACCTTGCGGAAGAATCGAACGCCCAGCAGCGTCGGCTCGCCGCCCTGCCAGGCGAAGCTGATCTCGGGTATGTCCTGCTGCTGGATGTATTGGCGGATGTAGTTCTCGAGCACGGGCTCGGGCATGGCCCACTTGCGGGTGTCGGGGTAGAGCTCTTCTTTTTCGAGGTAGAAGCAATATTTGCAATCGATGTTGCAGATCGGCCCGATCGGCTTGGTCATGACATGAAACGCCCGCATGCCGGCGAGTCTAGCAGGGCATGGTCATGCGGGCACGCACAATAGCGCAACAGCGCGACAAGAGAGCAACGCGATACGCAAGCCGCGCGAATACGGGGCCGTGCGATCCGCCCTGCCCTGCGGCGCCGACCGACCGGCGCGATCGCATGGCAAAGCGACATTGACTCGCCATCGACGCGGTCTGACGGCCCTACCACCTTGGCAGATCGAGTGAGTGGCAGATCGAGTGAGTGGCAGACTAAGCGGCCGCGGCCTGCGATCAACGGCTACAGGTGGATCGCCCTGCCGTCGGCGACGCCTGCCGCCTCCATCACGGCTTCGCTGAGCGTCGGGTGAGGGTGCATGGCTTCGAGGATCTCTTCTTCGGTTGCCTCGAGCTTCTTCGCCATGACCAGCTCTGCCAGCAGCTCGGTGACGTTCTCGCCGATCATGTGGACGCCCAGCAGTTCGCCGTACTTCGCGTCGAAGATCAGCTTGACGAAGCCCTCTGTCGCGCCGGCGGCCAGCGCGCGGCCGCTGACGCTGAAGGGGAACTTGCCGATCTTGATCTCGCGCTTTTCCTCGCGGGCCTTGCGCTCGGTCATGCCCATCGACGCCACCGACGGGTGGGTGTAGGTGCAGCCGGGGATTGACTTGTAGTCGACCGGCTCGACATGGCGTCCGGCGATCATCTCGACGCACTTGACCGCCTCGTGGTGCGCCACGTGGGCCAGCCAGGGCGGGCCGATGACATCGCCCACCGCCCAGACGTCTTCGACGCTCGTGCGGTAGTTTGTGTCGACCTTCACATGACCCTTGACGATCTCGACGGGGCAGTCCTTGCCGAAGAGGCCCTCGACGTTGCCCGTGACCCCGACCGCCATCAGGCACACGTCGGCGTCGATGGTGAACGTGCCCTTGGGCCCGGTGACGGTGAGCCGCACGCCGTCGGTGGTCTTCTCGACCTTGTCGGTCTTCGACTTCGTGTGGACCTTGATGCCCCGCTTGGCGAACGACCGCTCGAGCAGGATGGCGACGTCGTCGTCTTCGATGGGCAGGAGGTGATCCATGAGCTCGATGATCTCGACCTCGGTGCCCATCGCATTGTAGAAGTCGGCAAACTCGCACCCGATCGCGCCGGCGCCGATCACCGCCATACGCCGGGGCTGCTTCGGCAGCACCATCGCCTCGCGCGAGCTGATGATCTTCGTGCCGTCGAGCTCGATGCCCGGCAGCGTGCGGGCGCGGGCGCCGGTGGCGACGATGATGTGCTGGGCGGTCACGTCCTTTGCCCCGTCCTTGGTCTTGATGCTCACCTTGTGGGGCGCGGGCACGGTGGCGGTGCCGACCTCGTGCTTGACCTCGTATTTGCGGAAGAGGTGGGCGATGCCCTTGGAGAGCTTGTCGGCGATGCCGCGGCTGCGGGAGATGGCCTTGCCGAAGTCGACCTTGAGGTTGTCGAAGGTGATGCCGAAGTCGGCCGCGTGCTCGCGCATCTCGCGGACGCGGGCCCCGGTGTCGAGCAGGGCCTTGGTGGGAATGCAGCCCCAGTTGAGGCAGGTGCCGCCGAGGTTTTCCTTCTCGACGCACAGGACGCGTTTCTTGAGCTGACCGGCGCGAATGGCCGCGGCATAGCCGGCCGGCCCGCCTCCGATGACGACGATGTCAAACTGATAGTGCGCCGGCTTGCCCGCGGGCGCTGTGGCGGCGGGCGCGGCGCGGGTGGTCGGAGCGGGCGCCGGGGTCTCGGTGGCCGCGGGCTTGGGAGCGGGGGTTGGGGCGGACGCTGCAGGCTTTGGAGCGCCCCCGGCCGAAGCGCCCGCCGCCGACGAAGCGCCTCCGGTCGATGCCGCCTTCTTCCTGACCTCGTCGAGATTCTCCGACGCCTTGGCGACCACCGCCAGCACCGCCCCGACCGGCGCCTTTTGGCCTTCCTTGACCACCAGGGCCGCGATCGTGCCGGCCTCGAAGCTCTCCATCTCCATCACGGCCTTGTCGGTCTCGATGTCGGCGATCTTCTCGCCTTCCTTCACCTTGTCGCCTTCCTTCTTATGCCATTTGACCAGTGTGCCCTCGGTCATGGTGTCGGAAAGCTGAGGCATCGTGATTTCTGCGGGCATGGATCGTGTGCTCCTGGTTCGTCAACCCCGGACTTTGGGGCGGGCGATTGTAGGGGCGACACCCGGTCACGCCAATTCTCAGGGGATTCGTGATGCGTAACGCAGTGACGGGATGACGAATTGACAGCCGGGCGGCGGGCCCGATCAGGTCGACACTGACTGCCGCCGTCGATGCGTCAATTGTCAATTCGTCCCGCCCAGCCGGGCGAAGTTGCCGATCATGGTCAGCCCGACGGCCTGGCTTTTCTCCGGGTGAAACTGGGTCGCCATCAGGTTGCCGCGGACGATGCTCGAGACAAAGGGGACGCCGTAGTCGGTCGTGGTGGCGATCACCGAGCGGTCATCGGGCACGACGTGATAGCTGTGGACGAAATAGACGCTGGCGCCCGGATCGATGCCGGCCATCAGCGGAGACGGCGACTGCGGCACGAGCTGGTTCCAGCCCATGTGCGGAACCTTGAGGCCCATCGACCGATCGACCTCGAAGCGGACGCACTTCCCGCGGAGCACGCCCAGGCCGCGGTGTTCGCCGTCTTCGTAGCCGACATCGAAGAGGATCTGCAGGCCCAGGCAGATGCCCAGAAGGGGCTTGCCCGCGGCGATGTGATCAAGCACGGGCTGCTCGAGCCCGCGGGCGCGGAGGGTGTTGACCGCGTCGCGAAACGCCCCGACGCCCGGCAGCACGAGCTTGTCGGCCCGGGCCACCTCCGCGGGCGTCGACACGATCTGCGCGGCATGGCCGTGGTGCTCGAATGCTTTCTGCACCGAACGCAGGTTGGCCATCTCGTAATTCAGAATCGCGATCATCGCAGACACCTCGCTCAGCGCGTTGTGGCGGCCGGCAGCGGGCAACCCGGAATAAACAAAGCCCCCGGACGCGGTGAGGCGTCCGAGGGCGGGGATTCTATGCGCGGGTCGATGATCGGGCGAGCCGGGCGAGCCGACGCGCCGTCACCGGACGAGCTTTAGTTCTGGTCGAGCTGAACCACGATCTCGACGCGGCGGTTCTGGGCCTTCTGATCGCCCTTGGGCTGATAGGGGCCATAGCCGGCGGTCACGATGTTCTTGGGGTCAACGCCCTTGCTCTCGAGATAACGAGTCACCGCGGCGGCGCGGTTGAGTGAGAGGTCGAGGTTGTCCGCCCAGATCTTCTTGGTCTTGGTGATCGGGTCGGCGTCGGTGTGGCCTTCAACGCGGACCTTCTTGCCCGAGTAATCGCTGGTCAGCGCCGTGGCGATCTTGTCGAGCGTGGTCTGCGAGGTCTTCTTGATCTGGGCCGAGCCGGCGCTGAAGAGCACATCGCCCGGCAGGTTGACCGTCAGGGTGTTGGTCTTGGCGTCGTACGACGTCTCGATGCCGTCGATGCCGGGGTTTTCCTGCTGCAGGGCCTGCTCGAGCTCGTTGATGCGGGCTTCGCGGGCAGCCAGTTCGCTCTGGAGCGACGCAAACGTGCCGGCATCGGGCGCGGTGGCCAGACGCGACTCGGCGTCATTCAGGCGGGCGGTCAGGTCTTGGTTCTCCTGCCACAGCGCCTTGTTCTGGGCGGCCATCTTCTTGTCCTGGCAGCCGACGGCCAGGGCAGCGAGCGACAGCGTGGCGACGATCGAGGCAGACTTGATGAAACGCATGAGGGACTCCTTCTGGGACAGCGGGTCTTACCGCAGGTGTGCCCATGTCCTAAGTCAGAGGCCCCATACGGCCGGACGACAGTCCGGCATCACAACGCGGGGCCGATCCACGACTGAACATCGACGCCCGCGGGGGGTGGGTTTAGATGTGTTGCAGCGACCGCGCTCGGATGGATGACGCTCGAGCCGGCGCTGATCGGCCTGCGAATGGCGTTGAATGAACACGCCGCCGGTCGGTCCAGGGGCCCCAACGACGAACGGTGTGGCGCCCGGCGCGGCAGGATAAACGGCGCAGGTGGTTTCGCCCGACCGATCAGGACATGTGTCGGCGCGAGGCTTTATTCGACGTTCGGACCGGCGTTGTCGGTCGTCTGCAGCCGATCGGCCTTGGCCTTCATCTCTGCCATATCGCGCTCAAGCTGCGCCGAGCGCGAGCGTCGGCGGAAGTCGGCGATCTGGCGCAGCGTCCGATAAACCAGCCGGGTCAGAAACGCCAGCACCAGCGTTCCCACCGCGGTCACCAGCAGCACCGTCAGAATCCGAGGCGCATCGAAGCGGACGAACAGCACATTGATGCCCGGCTGCACCCGCGAATCCCAATTGACCAGCAGCACAATCAGCACGTAAAGCGTCACCACCCCCGCCACCGAGAGCTTGGTATACGCCTTGACCTTCGCCCACGTCGATTGCTGTGTCACACGATCCGATTCCACCGTGGCTCCCATCACCCCCAACGCGACCTGCCCCTGTTGCCCGAGCGCCTGCCGCCCGAGCCCTTCACACCCGTGCGCCTCACAACCGACCGCCGTCGGCCCGTCCGTCTCCTGCCCAGGCGCCCCCTACCCGCGCGCCTCATGCCCTAGCGGCGCGCATCATTCCCATTATCCCCCGCGAATCATATACAGCGCCCCCTCGATCCCCGGGCGAAGGTATTCGCTGATCGGGCCGTAGCAAAATACCACAGCAGCGCTGGCGGCCGACAAGTATGGACCAAACGGCACTTCGCGGCGCTTGCCGGTGAGCATCAGGTAGATCGCCCACGCCACCCCGGCGAGGGGCGCGAGAAAGAAGGCCACCGTCGCCGGCCCCGCGCCCAGCACAGCGCCGACCGCGGCCATCAGGTGAACATCGCCCAGGCCCATCGCCTCACGCCCGAACGCCAGCGAGCCGAGAATGCGGACCATCCAGACGACAAATCCGCCGACGAGAAACCCAAGGACGGCGCCGAGAAAGCCCGTCGCATAGCGGTTGTCGGCCAGCGCCGAAAACCAGTCTCCGACCATCGGCATCGTGATGCCCAGCGCCAGCGCCGCGCCCGACAGCGCGACCGGCGGAATCAGAAACGTCATCTCGCGCCCCATCTCGGTGCGAAGCTGCTCGCGCGTCGGTGCGGGGGGGATGGCCGCTTCCTCGGCAGTGATCCGCCCGGCCGCGAGATCTTCCGCGATCTTCTGCTTGTCGACCTCGAGAACCGTCACGACCTCGGTGAAGCTGCGGCGGAGCAACCCCGTCCACAGCAGCGCGAGGCTGATCAGCAGCCCGACGCCCCCGCCCAGCGCCATCGCCACACCCGTCGAGGTGACATAGACCATGCCCGCGCGGTCGGGCATAGCCCACAACGTGTTGATCACCACCCCGGCGACCGCCATCACCCAGGTGATCTCCAGCGGGATGATGTAATGCTCGGCGTCGATCAGCGTCGCGGCGACCAGGCACGACACCATGATCACCACGGCGAGATACGTCGGCCAATCGCGCTCGACCAGCAGCCCGGGGATCGAGACGGTCCGGCCGGTGAAGGGATCGAAAGTCCACGTCGCCATCGGGGGCCAGGGGCCGATATCGAGCAGGAAGAACATCACGTAATAGAACACGAACAGCAGCCCGACGGCCGCCTCGACAATCGGATAGCGCGGCGAGATGCCCACCCGGCAATAGCGGCATTTGCCCCCCAGCATCAGCCAGCCCAGCACAGGCACATTGTCATACCACGCGAGCGGCGTGCTGCACTTCGGACACCGCGAAGGCGGATGCACCAGCGACTCGCCCCGCGGCAGCCGCCAGACCACCACGTTGAGAAAACTCCCGATACACGCCCCGAAGGCGAAGGCAAAGACGATGTAGATCAGGTGCGCGAGCAAAGTGCGAGGGAATATACGGGCATCGAGCAGAGGGGAGAAAGACGAGCGGCCATGCAGGCGTGCCGGGCGCTGCGGGAGAACAAGCGGCCGCGTTGCCCCGCAGGTCATTCATACTCGCCCGCGAAGCCGCTGCGCCCGACGCCGACGCGGCCGGGCATGTGCCGTCTTGCGATCTCGACGATGCGGTCTCGGTAAGCCGGGGACGTCGAGCCGGGCATCACCCGCTCCATGGCGCCCGGCAGCGGCGTCTTGAGGGTTCGCGAGCCGTTCTTCGAGCCGTCGCCTTCGACAAAATGATCGATCACCACCGCCCGCGCCAGCGCCCCCAGCCTTGCGAACAGCGCATCGGGGTCGTCGATCGGCAGGAGCGGCGCCACCGTGACGACAGCGGGCAATCCGGCCTCGCTCAAGACCCGCAAGGCGTCGAACCGCCTGGCGATCGGGCTCGCATGGCGCGGAAGACCCGGCAGCGCGTCGCGGTCGGTCTCGATGGTCAGGTGAAGCCGAAGCACGCACGCCGTCGACAACGACCGATAGAGCGCAACGCACGACGGGTCGGCCAGCCGATGGGAGTGTGACTGCACGATCAGCCCATCGGGCGGACGCTCGACCATCTCGGCCAGCAACTGCCGGGTGACGCCGGGGCGACCGGGGTCGGCCCACTCCGCGGGCTGAAACGGCTCGGTCGAGCTGGAGAGGAAGACGACCATTCGCCCGCCGGTGGGCGCATGCCGGCGGGCCCAGGCGCGCTCGCGGTCATATTGCCGGCGATACACCTCGCCGGCGTCGGTCTTGGATTCGACAAAGCTGCCCCACGGCCGCCCGCGGGTCGAATACCACGAATGGCGCACATAACACCCCACGCCGCAGAGGCTTGCGCCCAGTGCACAGCCGCGGTAGGGGTTGGCCGAGTGGGAAGCGATTTCGGCGAGATAGCCGCTGGTCCGCGTGAGGATCGATCGGACGGCGATCTGGGTCAGGCTGAGGGGGGCTGACATCAATCATCACAGTATCCACGGAATTCGGGTTGACGCCGAGCGGTCGAGCTTGTTAGGATTTTGTACGGACTGGCGGCCTCGATTTTGCCGGGCAGTTCAACGAATCGGCCAGCGGTCCACGGATGGGGACAGTCACACCGGCAGGGAAGGCCGGGGCTGGGCCGACAGATGGGTGTCATGCACAACAGGTGTGGGTTGCGACAACTCGGCGTCCCGTGTTGCCTGCGTCGTCTTGCCGACGCCGTTTGGCCCGTGTCGTTTTGCCCTTGCCGTTTTTGCCCGTGTTGTTTTGGCTCGTGTTGTTTTGGCTCGCACCGTTTTGCCGACGCCGTCTCGCTGACACCTTCTCGCTGACACCGTCTCGCCCTCACTATTGGGTCGAAACCGTTTGATCGACACCGATTGGTCGGCACCGTTTCGTCGGGATCGTTTCGTCGACACCGCTTCGCCCGTCGTCGTGCACGCGTCGCTGCGCCGTCGCGGTGTGGCGTGCACGGTCTCGTGAGGGCGGTGTTGCAGGTGCGGCCGGCTCACTGTCACGGTCATGGAAGCCCTGGGTCCTAAACTTCGTCGCCAGCGCCGTCGGCTCGGGTTTACGCTCGATGAGCTGTCGGCCAAGACGGGCATTTCCAAGCCGTATCTGTCGCTGATCGAGACCGGCCGGGTGCCCAATCCGCCGTCGGATGAGAAGCTGCGGAAGCTCGAGGCGGCCTTGAGTTTTCGCACGGGCGAGTTGGTGACCCAGGCACACCTTCAGCGCACGCCGCGGGATGTGCGCGTCGTGCTGCACAAACTTCTGCGAAAACAGGCGAGACAGGTTGAAGCTGCAGACGAAGCTCGGAGCCGGGGCGCGTCGCCTGATCAGTCGCCACCCGGCCCCGCGGCGTCGGGACCGATTCAGCGCCCGTCAGACCATGCGGTTGATCGTTCGGCACCGCATGCCGACGCCAGCCGCGCCGGACGTCCACCCCCTGCCAATGGGGCGTCGGTCACCCGCGATTCGGGGCATGTCGCATCGACGACGGCATGGAACGCATCTGTACCGGGCCCCGCCGCCCCACTCTCCCGCGGCAGATCGGCAGGTGGGAATAGCGACGCCACCCCGCTCAACCTCGACGAGCTTTATCTCACCGGTGCGCTGCAGGAGTTTGTTGACCGTCACCACGGCAATGTCGAGACGCTGGCGACCAACGCGATCCCGGTGGTCAATCGCGTGTCGGCGGGTTATCCGAAGGATTTCACCGACCTGTCTTATCCGCGCCAGGTGGCCGACGAGTACATCAGTTGCCCCGACATCAGTGACCGCGACGCGTTTGCCGCCCGCGTGCATGGGGATTCGATGTCGCCCCGCTACACCCCGGGCGACATCGTCATTTTCTCGCCCGCCGCCGCCACCCGGTCGGGCGACGACTGCTTTGTGCGGTTTGAAGACGGGCAGACGACGTTCAAGCGGGTGTTTTTCGAATCGGATGAATCCGGCAAGCCGGTGCTGCGCCTGCAGCCGCGCAACGAGCGGTATCGCCCGATGACCGTCCGCCCCGACCAGGTGACGGGCCTGTGGCGCGCGGTCTACAAGTATCAGCGTCTCGAGGCCGAAGAATGATCACACAAGCCCCCAGACGACTAACTTGATCGGGCAGCGCCGCGGCGCGGCCACCACACCTGTGCGTCAACCACACCGGTGGCTCCACCATACCGGCGAGTCCGCCATACAAGCGCGTCCACCACACTGGCGATTCCGCCACACTGGCGCGTCCACCACACCTGTGCGTCAAAGACGCCGGCGCAGCGGCCACGGTGTGCGGTTGGGCACGTGCGCCCGCGCTGCGCGTTGCGTCGATCGGCGGCTGGTGGGCCGTGCGAGTGAAACGGTGCGGTGCCTCGGGCGGGTGTTATCGCCGGGCTTACCGGGTGCCCCAGACCGGGGCGGGCTCGATCGGGTCTTGCGGGCGGGCGCCGGGGGTCGAGCGGCCGGAGCCTTTCATCCGGCTGATGGCTTGGATCGCCATGTCGTGGGTGCAGTTGATCTGGCAGCTCAGCCGGACGCCGGGCATGTTGAGCAGGCCGCGCTCGGAGAGAACGGCGCGTTCGGCCTGGGTCATCTCGGCGGGCTCGCCGCTGACAAACTGCACGCGGCAGGTCGTGCACTTGGCGACGCCGCCGCAGGCGTGGAGCTGGTCGATGCCGCCCTCGTCGAGCATGGCGAGGACGAGGCGTTTGTCTGCGGGAACATCAACCGTGTTGCCGTCGATGGTCAGCTTGGGCATGGCGTCCTTTCGTGTCGTGCGCTTGTGGAGGCGATGAGGGTCGGCGCCGTGGTCGACGCCCGCTCATCGGGCCTTGTAAACCGCGGCATCGTATGCCGACCAGATATGGATGAGCCAGCCCAGCCAGATCAGCCAGAGGACGCAGCTGAGAAGAAAGTGCACCAGAGCCGCCAGGAGCCGACCCTGAACGAGCTGTCCGAGACCGGGAAAGATGAAGCTGCAGATCCCGGCGATGACATTGGCGGTGGTGTTTCGGCCGCTCATGCCTGACCCTTGCGTGTTGAAACGTTGGTGCTGTTCCAGCGGGCGTTTTGCATGCGCCGGCCGGTCACAACAGCCGGGCTCAAATAGAGCCAGCCTTGGCGCGTCAGAACGCCAAGGCTGGGCAATTCGAGTGCCGCGGGAGACCGATGCTCAGGCGGCCTTGCCGCGCGTATAGAAGCTGGGCAGGGGCTTGCCGATCTTTTCCCAATGGGCGTTGACGGCGTCGGCCTGGCCGGCGCTGTTGAGCACGTGGAGCTTTCGGCGGACCATGCCGATGATCGCCTCGCGGCCTGGTCCGAGGTAGTTGCGCGGGTCAAACTCGGCGGGCTTGGTCGCGAAAACCTCGCGGATCTTGGCGGTCAGCGCCAGGCGGAGGTCGGTGTCGATGTTGACCTTGCACACGCCATACTTGCGGACGGCGGTGCTGATCTGGTCTTCGGGCACGCCCTTGGCGTTGGGCATGGCGCCGCCATACTTGTTGACCAGGTCGATGAATTCCTGCGGCACCGACGAGCTGCCGTGCATCACCAGGGGCAGGCCCGGGCAGGTCTTCATGATCTGCTCGATGCGGTCGAAGGCGAGCTTGGCTTCGTTCTTGAACTTGAACGCGCCGTGGCTGGTGCCGATGGCGACCGCGAGGCTGTCGCACTTGGTCTTGGTCCAGAAATCCTTGGCCTGCTCGGGGTCGGTCAGGAACTTCTGGATGTTCTTTTCATAGTCTTCGGCGTTGAGGCCGACGACGTCTTCTTCGATGCCGCCGAGCATGCCGAGTTCGGCTTCGACGGTCACGCCCGCGGCATGGGCCGCCTTGACCGCCTCGGCGGTGACGTGGACGTTTTCTTCGTAGGGGTGGTGCGAGCCGTCGATCATCACGCTGGTGAAACCGTCGGCCACGCACTGCTTGACCAGATCGACGGTGTCGCCATGGTCGAGGTGGATGGCGATGGGCAGCCAGGGATATTCGGCCACGGCGGCGTCAATGATCGCCTTGAGGTAGTGCATCTTGGCGTACTTGCGCGCGCCCTTGGAGATCTGGAGGATCAGGGGCGACTTCTCGGCGGCACAGGCCTCGATGATGCCCTGGGCGAGTTCCATGTTGTTGACGTTGAAGGCGCCCACCGCGAAGCCGCCGTTATAGGCGAGATCGAACATGGGCTTGGTGGTCATCAGCGGCATGAGGCAGGTCCTTTCTCTGGCAGACACTCTCCGAGCAAGACGGGGCAGGCGGGGCTGACAATCCCCGACGTCCCTGCATAAGCGGCATGGTAGCAGGCGAGGTTGATGCGTAAAAGACAAAGCGTCAGACGCGATTGTCGCATGGGCGAAGACTGTCGCACCGATGACCCCGCCGGGGCGGGCCGGCGGCGCGGCAGGAGTGGGCGATCGGTCCGTCTTCAGCCGCGAAAAAACGATTGAGCCGGGGCAAGCCGGCGGGTGGCGGGCCTTCTGAGAATTCTCCCAACAGCGTGATTCCCCCAACCGGGTGATTCCCTCAACCGGGTGATTCGGACTTTGTCAGGGAGACGAGCTGGGTGGGCAGCCTCGCACATCGGCCGGTGCGGCGGGGTCGCGGCCGGTCAGAGGCTCTTGAGCAGGTCGGGCAACTGCGCGACGAAGGCCGACCGCGCCATGACGCGGTCGACGCCGGCCTCCCGGGCGCGCTGAATCGTCAGCACGTCGGTGTGTGAGACAAAGCCGACCACCTTCCGCGGCCGACCGGTGGTGCCGCCGCTGCGCCACACCTGAACCGCGGTGATCGCGCCGGCCAGATTGAGATCGACGATGCAACTGCAACCCTCACACTCGGCAAGCCGGCGCGGATCACGCAGCAGGCGGATCTCGGCGCCCAGCACCTTGGCGGTGTTGGACACGCGCGACGCGAAAATCAGGTCGGACACGAGCACGATGATCGGCGCGGCCGCACGGTCGGTCGACCCGCCTTGAGCCGCCTGCGGGGCAAGGTCGTTGCTGTCGGGCAGGTGTTCAGACATCACGGTGGGTGCTTAATGAATGTTGCGCCGGCGAGGCACACGCTGCGCCGACGAGGCACTTGCGGAATCAGCGGACTGACCCACGAGGGCAGTTTCGACATCGGGCGTGCCTGCGGTTTCGACTTTTCCACGCCCGCAGGAGCCATGGCGGTGACACCGGCTCGCGGTTTCGACGTTCCGCCACGCTCAGGGGCGGACGGATGATTCTAGGACCGGGGTGGGCAGGCAGGAGCGGACAAAGTCAAAAGATCGGGCTCAGCAGGCCGACGACGACGGGGAGGACGGTTGCGTGGACGTGGGGTTTGGCGCATGCTCGCACGCGGCCCGCGCGAAGCGGGCACGACCATGCTGCTGCAGATCAGGAATCTCGAAGTGTGTTACGGCCCGATCCGGGCGATCCAGGGCATCTCGCTGAGTGTCGATGAGGGTGAGGTGGTCACGCTGATCGGCGGCAACGGCGCGGGCAAGACCACGCTGCTGCGCACCATCTCGGGCCTGCTGCGGCCGTCGGCGGGCGAGATCGTGTTTGAAGACCAGCATGAACTGCACACGATGCGGCCGCATGCGATCGTCGAGGCGGGTGTTTCGCATTCGCCCGAAGGACGGCAGGTGTTTGCGAATCTCTCGGTCAGAGAGAACCTGCTGATCGGGGCCTATCAGCGTCGCGATCGGGACGCGATTCGGTCGGATGTCGAGCGGGTTTACAGCCTGTTTCCGGTGTTGGCCGAGCGGCGCGAGCAGAAGGCGGGGACGCTCTCGGGCGGCGAGCAGCAGATGCTGGCGATGGGCAGGGCGCTGATGGCGCGGCCACGCCTGCTGCTGCTCGATGAGCCTTCGCTGGGGCTGGCGCCGCTGATCGTGAGGAAGATTTTCTCGATCATCAGCGACATTGCCCAGTCGGGCACGACGATTTTCCTGGTCGAGCAAAACGCGCACATGGCGCTGCGGGTGGCCGGCCGGGGATATGTGATGCAGACCGGGCGGATCACGATGGAGGACAAGGCCTCCGCCCTGCTCGAACACCCGGCGGTGAAGAGCGCCTATCTGGGGGGATAGGCCAGCGGTCGGCCGGGCTCGTGCGGAGAGACGATCGCTCCGGGGAATCGGGCGCTAACGGCTCAGGCTCGTGCTGATGATCGAGGCGGTTTCGGTTTTAGTCGAGCGGGACGGGGTAGATCACCGGGGTGCGGCGGATCGTGCCGGTGACGGGGTTGCGGTCGACGATGAAGGCGTCGCGCCGCTGCAAGACCCGCGTCGCGTCGGGCGATCGGGCGTCACGCCAGCCTTCGACGACGACGTAGACCGTGAACGTGTCGGAACGGACGGTGAGCATGTTGCTGACCGCGGTGAGCATGAGGTATTGCGACTCGTAGTCGTTCTCGACGCCGTCGGTGGCGATGTCGATGTTGGGATTCCAGCGGGTGCCGATCTTGGCATGGGGGGTGAAATCGCCGTTGGCGTTGGTCTTGTCCGTCGCGGTCGGCGGGGTGAGGACGCCCGGGCCCCTATTGCGGAATGCGGGCACCTTGTTGAGTTCGAACAGGTCTTTGAAGTGGCGCTTGGCGCCGGCCGGGTTGACGCCTTCGCGGTAATCAACGATCGCCTGGGCGATCTGGTAGTTGGTCTGAGGGTCACGTGTGAAGGGGACGGTGGCGAGCACGTGGACCGGGGCGGTATTGACGTTGATGAGTCCGTCGATGCCGGCCGACTCGTCGAGCGGCTGCTCGATGGGGTTGCGCATCGCGGCGGTGGTGTTGGCGACCGGCTGCGGCGGAACGCGCGGCGTGGTGGCGTCGCCGTAATAGGCGGCGGGGCTGACGCTGGGGAAGTAATCGTCGATCGGCGACGAGACGCCGACGAAGTCGAACAGGTCGCGTGCCCAGCCGTAGCGGATCTGGTCGGGGTCGGCGCTGTATTCGTCGATGGTGCCGGGCATCGGATCGGGTTTGACCAGCGGCACGAAGCGGCCGATGTTTTCGTGGGGATCGTTTGTGTCGGTGAGGACATCGGTGTCATCGGCCATGGCGGCATCCATGGTGATGGAATTGAGCTCGATGAACTGGCCGACCGGGGGCGTCGGGCCGAGCTCGGTGATCTTGTAGGACCCGATATAGGTGATCTGCATCAGGTCGCCCAGGCGCATGAAGCCGCCGAACGGGAAGAGGTTGTCGTTGGGCTGGATCGGATTGGGGCCACCGAAGCCGTCGTTGTTGACCTGGAGGGGGAAGGATTCGGGGTCATAGCTCGAGCCTGAGGCCGCGCCGAGGCTGAGTGTTGCGGGGCCGGTCGGGTCCCACGGATCGGCGCCGGTGGTGGGGTCATATCCGGCAGCGGCGTGGATTCCGACCATCCGCGGCGAGGCTTCGGCGTTGTATCGGCCGGGGTAGACGAAATGCCAGATGTGTGTGGGCGCCGAGCCGCGGGCGTAGTGCCACAGCGGCGCGTTGGCGGTGGGCGGCCCGGCCGTGCCTTCGGCCATGCCGGTGAAATCAAACGCGTCGATGGGCACCCAGTCGGTCGGGTCGGCGGCTTCGTTAAAGGTTGAGCCGTCGGCGTAGGTGCCGGATGAGCTGATCGTGCGGTTTCGCGGGCGAAGCAGGACCATTTCACGGTCGTAGACGACGGTGTCGAGGTTCGGCACCGAGACGGTCGCGCCGACCGAGGTCATTGACGGGGGAACGGTCCTCGCGTCGTTGCCGCCTGCACCGAGATTGTGCAGCACGATGTAGCCCTGCGCCGGGATGACCGTGCCCGCGGGGATATCGATCACATCAGCGAACTGAAGGGTCGTGCCCGCGCCGAATGCGCCGGGGCCTCGATCGATGCCGGCGAGGCGCCAGCCGCCGATGTCGAGGTTGGTGTCATGCGGGTTGTGGAGCTCGATGGCGATGTAGCCACGCGGGTTGACCCCGCTGCCCAAGTTGGTCACGACGTCGCCGTGGATGTTGACCTCGGTGATGAAAGGCTGCTTCTCCGAGCCATAGACGACGACGCGATACGGGGTCGGCTGAATGGTGTCGCCGGGGAGCACGACCGCTCGCGCAGTGACGGTGTCGTCGGCATCGCGAAGGTCGATGGCGTTGACCGCGGCAAGGGCGGCCCGAAGCATGATCACCTGGGCGGGCGAGAGAAACTTGCGGTCCGAAGCGGATGTGGCGGCGTCGCGGATGGGCGAGCGGAACATCCGCTGCGGGTGCTCAGTGCCGGTTCGACCGTGGAGGTAGGTCTGGGCGCCGTCGTTGGGGACACCGCCGCCGCCGGCGATGGCGTCGCCGAAGGGCGAAGCGTTGAGCTCGTCTTCGGCCTGATTGACCATGACATTCCAGAAGGCCGTCCAGAGGGTGTTGAAGTCGGCTGTGTTGACGCTGGCGCGGTGGGTGGCCCGGCCGTAAGGCTGGAACGACCAGTTGAAATTGGTCGTCGGCGGCGTGCCTGCGATGACCGGAACGACGCCTGTTGTGGCATTGACCGCCACATAGGTGCCGCCTTCGATGCCGGCGGCCGTATCGCCGTAGGTGACGACGTCGCCGGGCTGGTATTCGATGGCGGCGTCCCAGTTGCCGCGATACCGCGTTCCGCGCTGGTGCGCCAGCGACGCGGGCACATCCGAGGCGTTGAACATGCCGGTGACGACATCGAAGGGCTGAGCCGGCGCTGCGGTCGAGACCGGGTTTCGGCCGACCAGCGCGGCGCGGAGGGAGCGCACCGCCTGCAGCCGGCTCTGATGCGCGCCGGCCCCGGCTACCCATGTGAAGGCGAACTCGCTGAGGTCGAAATTCTGGTCGAACCAGTCGGAGATCTCGTCGGGGCTGTAGGGCTGCGTGGGGATGGGCGCAGCGCTCGGCAGGTCGTAGAGGTTGCGCGAGAGAATGCGCTCGAGCACGGACGGCGCGTCGGCGACACTGAGCGAGGGGTTGGCGACCGCACTGCGCAGCACAAACCGCGATGCGAGCGCGACGTTGTCGGCAAAGGTAAACCCACGAAGCTGCCGCTCGGCGGCGGCGGACGAGCGGTGATAGCCGGGGTTGTCGATGCGCCGGCCGAGCTGATGCCAGAGCAGGTCGCTGTTGTCGAGGTAGCCGAATGTGAGCACGCTGCGGTCGCTCCGCTGCAGGGGCGGCGTGGGTGTGGCGCCAAGCTCGTAGTCGAAGAGCGGCGGATTGGCCAGCACGATCGGCGCATCGCCCCAGCGGTGGTCATTGAGCGTGAGGGTGGCGGGGTCGGTGTCGCGGTCGAACTCGAACGCCTTGAGCGCGCCGTTGCGACTGAGCAGCAGGCGCAGGTCGATGGCCGTGGGGAACAGGCGGTTGTTTCGCCCGCCGCCCAGGGCCGGGTCATCGGCATTGGCGCTGAGCGGTGTCGACGCGGTGGTGGCGTTGACGGCCGAGTTGCCGTCGATGATTCGCACCGCGGCATAGAAGGTGATGCCGGCGTATTGCGGATCGCTGACGGCGCCGAGGTATTGATAGCCCGAATCGGCGATGCCGTCGCCGTCGGCATCGGCCGCGAGATAGTCGGCAAGTCCGTCGTGATCGAGATCGAAAGCCGGGTAGATCTTGCCATCGATCACGATGCTGCTGATGCCGACGTCGCGGCGATTCGCGGCGCTGTAGGGCGCGGGGACGTTAACACTGCTGCTGTAGGGGCTCTCAAACTCAAAGGCGGCGCCCGCGAGCGTTGTCGCCTTGGGGATCGGCAGGATCGAAACCCCCGGCCAGCGGTAGATGCCCGACTGGAGCACCGGTGTGCGGGCGGCGAGCCAGAGGTCGGTGTTCCACGAATCGACGTGGGTGTAGGCGCGCTGGGGCGCGGTGGCGCCGAGCGGCGTCGGGCGGCGGTATTGCAGGCCGCCCGTGCTGTCGCGCTGGAAGAGGTCATCGACGATCGACTCGACGGCGAGCGACGAGACGCTGTCGACCATTGCCTCGAGCTGGCGGGTCGAGGCGGCGGTGATGGAGCTTGCGCGGTCGACGCGGGTCGACGAGATGAAGGCGGTGCCGAGCAGCGCCAGCAGCACGAGCACGGCCACCACGAGAATGAGCACCGAGCCGCGTCGCCGCGGGGATGCGGGTGTGGTTGTTTTTGCTCTGATAGACATGATCGTTGCTCTGTTGGGATGCGCTACCGGCCCGGGCAGGTTATCTGAGGCGATAGACGGTCTGATAGGTCTGCGGGGAAGCGAGCCGGCCTTCGGGGTTGTCGATCTGGATGACGATGCGGACGAGCGCGGGCCCGCCGCTGGTCCAGGCGACGGTGTAAGTTTCGTCGGGCGCCAGGCCCGAGGCTGCGGGACCGTAATCGGTCTTGTTGGCAGGCACGGTCTTTTCGATCTCGGCCTGGACGGGGTCGCCGATGGGGTCGCTCGATCTGGTGATGCGGCGCAGGTCTCTCAGCGGCACGACGTCGCGCAGGTCGTTTGCCTGGTCGGAAACGGGGCGTCCGAGGACGGCGCCGTTGCCGTCGATGTCGCGGGGCAGGCCGTAAAAGCGCGTCGAGCGGAGCCATTTCGACGGGTCGGTGGTGTCGGGCGTGCGGTCGACGACGAAGTCGATGATGCCGTCGGGCTCGGCGCTTTGCACCCAGCCATAGCGGCCGAAATCCGCGCCTGAGCCGCCGGCGTCGTTGTCGGTGGGGTTGTTGTTCTGCGTGAAAAAGTCGCCGGCGAACTCGACGACGAAAGACGCGACCGAGCCGACGAAATAAGTGTTGGCCAGCGCGACGTCATCCGGATCGAGCACGGGATTGGACTGGCTGCGGATGAGGAAAGGGTTGCAGTTTGAGCGATAGAGCATCGTCGCCAGCGTGGTGCCGTAGTCGGAGTTGGAGCCGGTGGCGTTGTCATACGGGGGGATCAGGTCGCGGTCGGGAATGGTCCACCATGCGTTGTCGGCCGGCGGATCAGGATAGACGAACAGGTGTTGCGCAAACCGCCTGGCGAAACGGTCGAGCGAGACGCCCGCGCGGTCGAATCGCGCCGCCAGGATCGGCGCCAGGTAGAGGTCGGCGGCGGGCAGGTTTGCCATCGTCGAAGCGCCGACCGGCCGCGCGGCATAGCTGTTCATCGCCAGGGGCGAGAGCGTCAGGAAGGGGTCGATGACATAGGCCGCTTCGTCCGTCCAGTCGGGGGTGGAGGCATTGTTGCCCGGGGCCAGGAGGATGGCGCGTCGGCCGAGCACCCAGTCACTGGCAAAGTAGTGACGGGGGTTGGTGGTTTCGTCGCCTTCGCCGGGGCCGAAATAGTCGGTGAGGTAGTTGAGCGCGCTCGACACGTCGCGCGGGTTGGCGAGGCGGACGTGGCCGTAGGTGACCCAGCTTGCGCTGGCGACGGTGCTGCTGGAGAAGGCGTTGAGCTCACCGGTGGCGCGGGGCTGACGGCGCGCCTTGAAGAAGCTGATCATATCGGTGCGGTGCACGCGGCGGTTCGACTGCACCATCGCCAGCGGCGTCTCGCCCTCGCCGAGATTGCCCAGGTCGGCGGTGGTGATGTCGGTATCGAGATCGCCGTCGCGGTCGGCGCGGCTCGACCAGGCAAAGCGGTTTTGATTGTGGATGATGAACAGCGGCGCGGCGTCGGTCAGGGCGGCGGAGAAATCGTCGGCCAGCACGGTGCGGGCGGCGCGGTGATCGCGGGCGGCGTCGGCCAGCGCCTGACCCGTGCCGACGGTTTCGCCCGTGAGCGAAAAGACCTGGGCGATGCCCAGCACGAGGATGATCACCAGCGCGATCGACACCATCAGCTCGACGAGCGTGAACGCGGGACGTGAATGTTTGGCTGCGGTGGTCATGTCATGCTCACTGGCCGGCCCGGTGTCATTCACGAGCGTCATTCACGGGCGTGATTCAAAAGCGTGAATCGACGCCGGGGCCGCTGCTTCGTCGATGGGTGGTGCGGCATCAGGGCAACTTCACACTGAAACGGTGAACGGCGATGTCCTGGGCGGCGCCGGTGTATTCCGCGTCGGCCGGTCGAGTGCCGGCGAGCCTTCGTCCGACGATGTACGCGTCGATGCCGGTGCCGATTTCGCCGCCGACGTTCCAGGCACGCGTGTCGGTCGGCTCATAGCCGGCTTCGATGTCGAAAGTCACAGAGTCGGGTGAGCCGTCGCGCTCGTATTCGGCGCCCAGCCGATAGACCTTGCCACGGGTGGTGACGACAAAAGCGCCGTCGGCGGCGGCGGGAAGGCTGTTGCCGGAGAGCCGCAGTCGATAGCCCGAGCTGCCGGGCGTCAGGTCGAGCGTGATCGGCTTGGGCGCGAGATTGGCCACCGGGCTCCCGCTGCCGACGGGGGCCAGCTCGACGTCGGAGTAGGCGGTGCCGCTGGCGGTGCTTCGCGCCGCGGTATACGGCTGGGCGTCACGCGAGCCGACGACGATCACGATAACGTTGGCCACCTCGCTGCCCGTCGTCCGCGAATAGAGCATGGTCCAGCCGAAACGGGGATCGCTCCGGTCGATCAGCATGCCTTGAACGGTGGTGTAGATGCCGGTGGTGTCGATCCAACCGCCCGGAGCCTGTGCGGTAACCGGCGCGAAGACCGGAAACTGGAAGGCGGCTGTTCCGGTTTCGGGCGGTGTTGACACGCGCATGAGATGCCGGATGTCGGCCTCGGCGGCCATGGCGATGTCGCTGGCCTTGGATTGCTGCTCGCTGCTGAGATTCTGGCTGATCGCCACCGGGAAGATGGCCGCGAGCATGATGAAGCCCATGCCCAGGATGATCACGGCGAACATCACCTCGGTGAAGGTGAATCCGCCTTGCCGACGCCGCCACGCGCGGCTGGCGGCCGGCGTAGTAGGCGACGCCGCATGAGCGCGGCGGGCGCGTGCTTGCACCGCCTGACCGGGCCCGCGCTCCGACGAGACGGCCGCGGTTGCCGGCCGCTCGGGCATCAGCCCCTCGACGATGTGCCTCGTTCTGACCATCCGATGCCTCCGCTGCCACCACCACGCTTCGCCCGCGACAAGCCGACCCGGGAAGCCGACCGCGGCGAATCAACGACTCGACCCGCTTAGCGACTGGGCCGACGTGTCGACCGCGACGACTTCATGACGCAAACTTCACGACGCGAACTTCACGATGCCAACTTCGCGACCGGGCCGAAACCCCGGCCTGGCCAAAACGTCGGCCCACCAGGAAATCGGCCGGGTCAAAACAACCGGTCGAGCCAGACTCGCCGCCGACACCCTCCGGTATCGGCATCGCCCCTCGCTGGCGGCTCCTGCTGAGCGCCGTGTGGCTCATGACAACACGATCGCCAGGCCCCTCGCGTCGCAGGCGTGAGCCGTGTCGACGAGCCGTCGTTTCCGATTCAATTGTTCGCGATGGCCAGTGCGGCGTGTCGCACCAGAACCCCATTTTCCGCGAGCGGTTGCGCGCGGTCATTGCGGTGAATAGAGCGTCCCGTTGTAGCGGTTGACTCTCACCGGAATACCCAGTTGAGCGATGCGTAATTCTTCATCCGACTCGGCCACCCCGTAGCCGCCCCCGTCGATGGCGGGATCGGTGTCAGTCATGCCCTGTGCGGCGATGATCTCTCGATCGATGAGCATCAGAATCGATTGGCTCTGCAGCCCGGTCAGGTTCGTCGTCAGGCCCAGGTCGATCCCGATCTGCCCGGTTGCCTCGATGGTGTACTGGCGGTTGACGAGCATGCCCTGGGCGTCGAACAAGACCAGCCCCATCGACAGGAATCGGTCGGTCGTTCCGCTGGTGCTGTCGGTGGCCAGTTGCACCGCGATGCCGCGCGGAAGGAACTGCGGGTCGGTATCGACGCGTGTGAGCTGGGCGGGCGTGAGCGACTCATCGAGCCGGACGATCTGCATGACCGTCCGCCGCGTGGCAGGGTCGACGTAAAAGAGCGTGCCGGTGGGCGCGGCGTCGGCGATGGCGAGCGTGCGCGCGCGGGCGATGACCGGTCCGACGGTGTTTTCCGCCGTCTCCACGGAGCGGCTTCCGGTGATGGCCTGGAACGACGGCACCGCCACCGCCACGAGCAACACGATCAGCCCCACGACCACCAGCAACTCGGTGAGCGTGAAGCCGCCGGGCGAGGCCGGCGATGCTGCGATGATGTGATGGCGACGACGGGTCATCGGAAAACAAGTCATCAGTTTGTGCTGGATTCAGTGCCGGTGATCAAGCTTCGCTCAGTCTTCGAAGGAGTAGAGGTTGTCGTCGCCGGTGCGGAAGTCCCCGTCCGGACCTGCAGACACGAAGAACGGTCGATTGTTGGGCGCCTGCAAGGGGTTGGCGGCGGTGAACGTTGCGGGGGCGGTGGACGTGGGCTTGTCTACCTGCCAGACGTTGATCAGCCCAGCGGCGGGCACGAAGAGGATGGGGTTGCCCCATGCGTCGAGGATGAAGGGGTTGTCGGACTCGCGAAAGCGGTCGTTGGCGCCGGTCGAGGGTGTGCCTTTCTCGGGCATGCCCTGAAGCTGGCTTTGTGGAAGTTGGGTGACCGAGGCGCGCCCGCCGCGGGTGGTGTAGAGCATGCCGAGGATCAGCTGCGTGTTGCGAAAAGGCGCGAGTCCGAAGGGGGCCGAACCGGCATTCTTGGTGTTGCCGACGAACTTGTCGCGATTGCCGGGGCCGTCCATGATCTCGCCGCCCGCGAGGAGGTCGGCGGTGTTGAGCGGGACGGGCGTGGGGGCTGTCGCGGAGGTGTAGGTTTCCGTGCTGCGCCAGGCATTGGTCTTGGGCTCGCCGCCGACATTGACCGCAACCGGCGAGGTCGCGCCGGGCGGATACCACGCCCCCGGCTGGCGGCGGTCGAGCGAGCCGACACTCGTCTCGAGTTCGAGCAACAGCGACTTAAGGCTCGAGAGCGTGATGCGTGTGCTGTTGCCCTGCTGTGAGATCGCCACCTGGCGAAGCCCGACCACCACGATGCCGATCAGAATCAGGATGACCGAAATGGCGACGAGCAGCTCGATCAGGGTGAAGCCGTGACGCGCAGACGCCGCGCCGCGGGCCGGGCGGGTCGATCGGGTGAGCGAAAGCGGGTTGATGGTCTGTCGCATGAGTCTGTGCACCTCATTCTCGGCTGCCGGACATTCGCCAAAGCCCGCGGCCGCACCGCCACCGCGTCGTCCACACGCTCCCCGTTCTGGCGTTGGCCCCGCTCGGGCGATGGCCTACTTCGAGGATGGCCCCGTTCGGGTGTTGGCCTCGTTGGGGCGCCGGGCACATTGCGGCGTGGCGGTTCACGCAGCGTTGCGGCTCAGCCCGCCTGGTGTTTCGATCGCCCTTTCCGGTCTCGGTCCGCCGTACCGCCCGAGACCAATGCTTCGCCATGTCTAGCCCTGCCGGGGACTTGAATCCGAGTTGAGGATAACCGAACTCCACCGCCAGACCAGTCGGCAAACGCGTGACGGGCTGTTCAGACGACAAAGGCGGATTAATGCACCGGTCGCGGCGCGACAGCCCGCGGCGCCCGCCGCCGTCATTGGCCGATCTCAGTGGCCGCCCCCACAATGCCGCCCACCCCCGATGCCCGGGTCGAATGGCGCGCCCGGGCGAACGCCCGGTGTCAGGGCGTTGTCGGAGCGGCGACGTAGGTTTCATAGCTGTAGAGGTTGTCGTCGCGGGTGAGGAAACGTCGGTCGGGCCCGGCGGAGACGAAAAACGCCCGGTTGCCCGCCGCCATGCCCACCAGCGGGTGTTGTCTTGGCATCAGCACGATGGGCGTGCCCCATGCGTCGCGCACGCTGTTGATGTCACGGCCGGGAATGATCAGGTCGGACAGCCGCCGGGCCGCGGCCTCGCTGGCGGGCGGGGTCGTGCCGTCGCCCGTCACGGCCCGGACAAAGTCGGCGTTGTTGCGGCGCGCCTCCCGCGCGAGGATCAGCTCGGCGCCCGCGTCGTCGGAATTAAAGCCCTGCTCGGGCAGCAACGGCGAGACCGACGGCCGAACACCCGTCTCGAGCACATACTGGGCGAGCACCTGCTCGAGCCGCCCGAGCTGGTCCTGCGACGATCGGTTGCGGACATACCTCGCCAGCGACACCGACAGACCCAGCAGGATGACCAGCAGCGCGACCGTGACGCCCACCTCGCAGAGGGTGTAGCCTCGGCTCCGCGGGCGGGTGACGCGGGTGATTCGGGTATGGGCATCGCCTTGCGGCGAGGCGGCGGGCTCAAGGGTCGAGGTTCGACACATCATCGGTCTTGATCGCCTTGGCGCGGGTCGGGGTGTTTTCTTCGGTGCCGAACATTTCGTCTTCGCCGGCCATGGCGAGGAAGTATTCGCTGCCGACAAGACCGACTTCGCCCGGGCCGAGTCTGCCGTCAGGGCTGTTGGCGGAGGTGACGGCACCCGAGGCGTTGTGGGTGTCGAAGTCGCCCAGCATCATCGCGAGTTGGCGGTTGGCCTCGGCGCTGGTCATGCCGCTGCGGTTGATGGTCAGCAGGTGGAGGGTGGCTGCGCCGCGCGTGAAGACGGCGTCACGCGGGTCCCACAGGGTGTTGGGGTGGTCGCGCGGATCGGTGTCGTTGGTCGACGGACTGCCGCTGGGGAAGGCGATGTACGTGCCGTACTGCGTGCCGCTGGCACCGCTCAGCTCATCGAACCGGCGCGGCCTGGGGCTGCCCGCGGCGAGGTAGATGATGGGTATGCCGTTCTCGTCAGCCAGCCCGATCGAGCGCCAGTTGTCGGGGGTGGGCACATCCGACCCCGTCGGAGGGGAAGACAGGAAGCTTCGCAGATCGACCAGTTTGAAGCGGTCGAGCTGGATGTACGGGCCATAGACGCGGCCGGTCGTGCCGAGCTTGCGGATGCCCGGGCCGTCGGCGCCGTCTCCGCCGAGTTCGGCATCGGCAGCGCCCGAATCGGCGAAGCCCACCAGCGCCCACGCGAGCACCTGTGAGCCCGAAGGCGGGTTGTGGGCCTTTCGCGGGTGTGTGCCCGCGACGGCGGAATTGGCGTCGCCGATGTTCCAGCGGACGGCCGGGTAGGAGCCCATGTCCTGCTTGTAGGCGTCGAGCCCCACCGCGACGGTGTTGATCGTGAAGCGTGTCGCGGCCCGGGCCGCCTGCTTGCGCACGGCGCTGATGGTCGGCACGAGAATGGCGGCCAGAACCACGAGGATGCCTACCACCACCAGAATCTCCATCAGCGAGAAACCGGCCTGGCGCGGTCGAAGACTCTGCACGATGGGCCGCGGTGCGAGGGCTGGCGATGCGGGCAAACGCGTGATTGCAGCGCCGCCGACCGCGATAGGGCCGACCTCGCCCCCGCGCGTCGAACAACCGGGAATCAGTCCACCGGCGGTTGCGATACCCGTGGCTGCGATGTCGGTGGCTGGCATGGTGGCTCCGGTGATCACGCGCGTGTGTCCTTGTCGAGCGGCCGACGGCCTGGCGTCAGGGGAGGACCGAGCCGAAATTGGTGACGTCGTCATAAGTGCCATAGGTTCGGTCCTTGCCGGCGCTGATGAGGATGTAGCTGTCCTGCCTTCGGGGCACGCGTGAATCGGCAGGGTTGGCAGGCGGGTTCGCCGGCGCGCCGACGGCCGGGTTGACGAGGTAAACGAAGGCGGGCAGGGGATAGGCAAACCCGGGATCACCGGAGCTGAGGGGGGTGGCGCTCGCATTGAAGCCGACGGTGCGCAGGCCGTGCTGGCCGATCGTGGTGCCGACGTTGCCGGGCGTGCCGACCCGCCGGCCGACGCCGATCGAGCTGTCGGTGTAGGCGAGGATCTGGCTCAGGTCATATTGCCCGGTCCGCGCGCCGCCGCCGGTGAGGATGAAGTTGTTGGTCGGGCCCAGCGCCGGAGGGGTCGCGGGGCGCTGGGTGCCGGCCCGGGCGCGCAGGTAAAGGATCGGCATGCGATCGGAGAAGCGGTCGAGGAACTCGGGGATGATCGTGTCGTTGGCGGTGCCGCCGTCATCCTGATAGCGCCCGGTCATGCGACCGGCGTCGTCGCGCCAGGAGAGGTCTTTGACGCCTTCCGCGAAGTAAGCCTCAAAGCGCTTGCGTGCGCCGGAGATCAGGGTCTGGGGCCCCGCGCCGACTTCCGCGGGGTTGTATTCGACGGTCGTCCCGTTGAGCTCGAGCCCCCCGAGCAGGCCGAGCACGAGGTTTTCCGACATCGTGATCTGGCTGACGGTGAGGGTGTTGGCGAAGGTGGTGCCGACGCCCGATTCGCTCGTGAACGTCACCGACGGCGCGCTGACGCCCGTGCCGGTCGAGGTGGAATAGACCTGGTTGTTGCTGATGGGCCCGGGAAAGGCGCGGTGGTCGTCGTGGTAGCGCTGAATCGCCCCCTGGAGGCTGGCGATCAGGGCCGCGGTGCTGGCGCCCTGGGCGGTGGTGCGGACGGACGAGACCACGGGGATCAGGATCGAAGCGAGGATGACGATGATCCCGATCGTCACCAGCACCTCGAGCAGGGTAAAGCCGCGAGGGGCGCGCGCGCTTGTGGCACGGCGGTCGTCACGGTCGGCGGCGGGCAGACGGGTCATGGTGTGATCCTCCAGATCGGGCGTTGGGATGTCGGCACGCTGCCCGGCCGTGCCGCGGCCGACCGGTCGACAAGACGCCATGGGGGCGGCAACACAGGCACGGCAAAGAACGTGACCGGCCGGGAGTATCGACCAGCGCCCCGGTCAGGGTCAACACGCAGGCAGGTTCAAAAACGGCCGGGCGAACGCGGACAAACGCCCGTAAAAAAGAACGGGCCCGGGCGTCGGGTGGACGCCGCGGGCCCCTGTTTCGACTGACTTACTTGCCCGGGCCCGAAACCGCCTGGATCAGCGAGATCATCGGGGCGAACAGGGCGATGACGATGAAGCCGACGATCAGACCGAGCACCACGACCATGACGGGCTCGAGAATGCTGATCAGCGAGCCGACGAGCACGTCGACGTCGGAGTCATAGTTGTCGGCGACCTTCATCAGCATTTTGTCGAGGTCGCCGGTTTCTTCGCCGACGTCGACCATGTTGACCACGATGGCGTCGCAGACCTTGGTGGCGCGGAGCGGGTCGGCCATCGATTCACCCTCGCGGATGGCGTCGTGCACCTTGCCCAGCGCCCGCGAGTAAACCTCGTTGCCGCAGGTTTCCTTGGTGATGTTGAGGGCGTCGAGGATCGGCACACCGGCGGCGATCAGCGTGCCCAGCGTGCGGGTGAAGCGGGCGATGGCGGTCTTGCCCAGGATGCCGCCCAGAATGGGGATCTTGAGCTTGACCGCGTCGACGGCATAGCGGCCGCCGTCGCTCATGCGGATCAGCTTGATCAGCAGCATGACGACGATGGGGGTGAGGATGACATAGAGCCAGCCCCAGTTGGCGAACCAGCGCGAGACAAACAGGAGCGCTTCGGTCACCGGGGGCAGCTTGGTGCCAAAGTCACGGAAGATCTGCTCGAACTTGGGGATCACGAAAATCATGATCATCGAGACGATCGCCACCGCGATCGACACGACGACGCCGGGATAGATCATCGCGCCGATGACCTTCTTCTTGAGCTTGGCGGCCTTTTCCATGAAGTCGGCGAGGCGCTGCAGGATGATGTCGAGCACGCCGCCGAGCTCACCGGCGTTAATCATGTTGACGTAAAGCTTGTCGAAGGCCTTGGGATACTTGGCCATCGCGTCGGACAGCGTACCGCCGCCCTCGACCTCGTCGGCGACGCCACCGATGATGGCCTTGAGCAGGCCGGGCTTCTGCTGCTGTTCGAGGATCTGAAGCGAGCGGAGGATGGGGAGGCCTGCGTCCTGAAGCGTGGAGAGCTGGCGGGTGAAGGTGACCAGCTGCTTGCGGGGCACCCCGCCGATCGAGATCGGCATCTTGCGCTTCGAGCCGCTCTGTGCCGGCTCGGCGGTCTTCTTGCCCGCCTTCTTCTTGGCGGCCTTTTCCTTGACCTTGGTGGGGTAGTAGCCCTTGGAGCGGATCTTGGCAATCGCCTCTTCCGACGACGTCGCCTCGATCTCGTCCTTGACGGCTTGCCCGGAAGAGTTCATTGCCTCATATGCAAACGTCGCCATACGTCATATCTCCGCTTGTTGCAGTCGGATATCGGTTGAAGGGGCTTGGTATTGTAGCGAATGTCCAGCGGAAAAAGAGCCGAAGCGGACGAGCCGGGCGGCGTGCACCGAGCCGGCCTGCCCCCGCCCGGCTACGGAAATGGGGCGGCCGAGGGCGGATGTATCTGCAGCCTGATGCAACAGTTAGGCGCGAATCACGCCGGGATCGCGCTGTGCAAAACACCGTGCATCGCACTGTGCATTACACCGTGCATCGCGCTGTGTGCACCACACCGTGCGTCGCGCCGGGACCCACACCGGGAATCACCGCCGACCGCGCCGGGACTGCGCCCGGCCGCTGCCGATTCTCGGTCGCCGGCCGACCTTTCGGGGCGGCGCTTTACTCTTCGACGATCGTCTCGCGCACGACTTCTTCGATGGTGGTGACGCCGTCGTAGATGGCCAGCAGGCCCGACTGACGCAGCGTGCGCATGCCGCGCT
>CAZBOE010000031.1:0-31469 GCA_964493365.1 uncultured Tepidisphaeraceae bacterium
AAGGCTCGGCGAGCGACAGCGGCACAGCGACTGCCGGCACCGCCGCGGGCGCTGAGCTGTCAATTCGATAACGCCGGTTGTCCGCCGCGATGTGCGCGGCGGGCGTCGGCCTCAGTCATGTCGTGTCTCCCGCGCGGCCATCCGCCGCACGGGCAGCGTGTCTGTTTCTGGACGACTCGTCTCCCGTCGGGCGGTCGTCTGGGCATTTGTCTCTCTCGGAGGATTCGTCCCGTGTCCAAGATGACCCATCGTCTTCGCCTGTCGTTCGCCCTGGTCGCCGCCGTCGGATTGACGTCGGTGTTTCCGTCGCTGACGCCGCCGTTGGCATCGACCGCGCTGGCCGCGGCGCCCGCGACGATGCAGCAGCACGAGTTTGTGCTTGATGCCCGCGGGCTGAGCCCGCGGCCCGCGCGGGTGACCGTCGCGGGCACGTTCAACGGATGGAACCGCGACGCCACCCCGATGGTCAACGACGGCACGGGCGTGTTCCGTGTGCGTGTGCCGCTGGAGGATGGCGTTCACTTCTATAAGTTCGTCGCCGACGGAGACCGCTGGCTCAACGATCCGCGGTCCGACCGCGACCTTGAAGAACCCGACGGCCATGGCGGCGTGAATTCGGCGCTGCTGATCGGTCCCGACGCGCGCAAGTTGCCGCCGCCGCCGCAGGAGGCGGTCAATGCCGACGCCGTGCGGCATGACCCGTCCAACGTGCAGGATCTCAACGTCTATGCCGACGGTCTGGCGCGGGTGAGCGTGCGGACGCAGCGGCAAGACATCGCGGGCGCTGCGGCGCTGGTGATCGAGGGCGGCGCGGTGGCCGGCCGGTTCCCGCTCCACCATGCCGACACCACGATGGGCTTTGACCGGCGCACCGGCGCGGTGCGGTTCCCCGCGGGCGACGAGCTGCGCTATGTCATTGAGCTCAGGGACGGCAACTACACCGGCTATCTCACGGGCGGCGGAGACGTCGTGCCCGAGCTCGAGGCGGCGGTGCGCCGGCCGATCACCGCGAGCGCGACACCCGCGTTTGAGACCCCCGACTGGGCCAAGCACGCGGTGTGGTATCAGATCTTCCCCGAGCGCTTCCGCAACGGCGAACGCGCCAACGACCCGGGCGACAAGGATTACGAAACCCTCATCGATTGGCGCGCCAACTGGTGGGAGACGCAGCCGGGCGAAGCCCCCGGCATGCACAACTTCTACCGCGGCGCCGGCAACGTCTGGCAGCGTCGCTACGGCGGCGACTTCCAGGGCCTGCGCGAGGCGCTGCCCTATCTCCGCGAGCTGGGCGTCAACGCGATCTATCTCAACCCGGTGTTCGAAGCCGACTCGATGCACAAGTATGACACGTCCGACTTCCGCCACATCGACGACAACTTCGGCATCAAGGGCGATGTCGAACGCCTCGCCGCCCGCGGCGTCGAGACCGACGACCCTGCCACCTGGACCTGGACCGAATCGGACAAGCTCTTCCTCGATTTCATCCAGGAGGCCCACCGGCAGGGGTTCAAGGTTGTCATCGACGGCGTGTTCAACCATGTCGGGCGCAGCCATCCGTTCTTCCAGGATGTGGTGAAGAATGGCCGCAACAGCAAGTATGCCGACTGGTTCGAGATCGAAGCCTTTGCTGACCAGCACCCGGCCGACCCGGCACAGTTCGGTCAGCCCGGCGGGCTTCGCTTCAAGGCGTGGGACGGTCCCAGCGGTCACCTGCCGGCATTCAAGAAAGACCCCGTGACCGGGCTGGCCAAGGGCCCGTATGAACACGTGATGGCGATCACCAAGCGCTGGCTCGCGCCCGACGGCGATCCGAGCAAGGGCATCGACGGGTGGCGCCTCGACGTGGCCAATGACATCCCGCACCCCTTCTGGATCGAATGGCGCAAGCTGGTGAAAGAAACCAAGCCCGACGCCTATATCTCGGGCGAAATCTGGTCGATGGCACAGCCCTGGCTGCAGGGCGATCAGTTCGACGCGGTGATGAACTACCAGTGGGCGATGCCCGCCCAGCGGTTCTTCATCAATCAGGAGCAGGCCACCACCCCGAGCCAGTTCTCGGCCGAGTGGTCGCGGGTGTTCAACGCCTACCCGATGCAGGTGTCGCTCGTGCTGATGAACCTGTATGACTCGCACGACACCGACCGCCTGGCGTCGATGTTCGTCAACCCCGACGTCCCCTACGACGGCGCCAACCGAATTCAGGACAACGGGCCCAACTACAGCCCGGCCAAGCCGACCCCCGAGCAGTACACCCGGATGAAACAGGCCGTTACGGCGCAGATGACCGTCCTGGGCGCGCCGATGATTTACTACGGAAACGAGACGGGCATGTGGTCGCCGGATGACCCGAGCAACCGTCAGCCCATGGTCTGGAAGGAAATGCTGCCGTATGCCGATCCGGAGATCGAGTTCAACCAGCCGCTGTTCGATCACTTTCAGCGGCTGATCGCGGTTCGGCGGGCGCTGCCGGTGATCCGCGAGGGGTATCAGCACACGGTGCTGGCCGACGACCAGCGCGGCGTGCTGGTCTATGCCCGCGGGCTGGGCGAGGACATTGCCTATGTGGCGATCAACCGCTCGAATCGGCCGGTGTCGGTGGAGGTGACGGTGGACGACGCGCGTCCGCTGGTCGACTGGCTCGACCCGCAGAACGTCACCATCGACGACGACATCACCGACCAGGGCCCGGCCGACCGGCCTGCGGCGCAGGTTCGCGAGGGCGCCAAGGCACTGACGCCGCGCGACGGACGGATCACGGTTGACCTGCCCGCGTGGGGCTCGGCCGTGCTCGCTCCGACGCCGCAGTGAGATCGCGCCCGCAGCGCCCGGAGGAAACCCCGCGAAGCCGGCACAGGCGTCGCAGGCCTCCGGGCGCGGGCGGGCGGACGACGGAACGACCGCGGATGATCCGCAGGGCGATTCGACCGGCAGGCGGTTGACTCTCCGACCGGTTGACTCTCGAATCGCCCGTGCTAAAACGGTTTAGTGTTTTCGATTCCGCGGTCCGGGCCCGATGGCCCGACGCGGCAGCAGGCTCAAGCACATGCGCAAGACGCTGGCCCATCTCGCCCGATCGTTTCTGACGATCTTCGCAGTCTTTGTCGTGGTGGCATCGTTCATCGATGTCGGCGCGCGTCTGTGGTCGAGCCGGGCGGCGAAGGTCGAGCGGCCGATTACGCTGACGATTCTTCACTGGGGCGACAACGCCGAAAATCAGATCGTCCAGACGCTGGTCGACCAGTACATGACCGACAACCCGCGCGTCCGCGTGGTGCGCATCCATGCGGGTGACTTCAGCGGCAAGCTCAAGACGATGATGGCCGCGGGCACCCCGCCCGACCTGTTTTATCTCCCGCCCGACCTGCTGCCCCAGCTCGCGCAGCTCGACCTGATCGAGCCGATCGACGCGTATATCGGCGCCGTGACCGCGACGGAGCAGGGCAAGGCGTGGTTCGCCGACTTCTTCCCCATCCTGATCGACGCCTTCCGCTACGATGCCGCGACGGGCCGGACGGGCGCCGGTCCGCTGTTCGGGCTGCCCAAAGACTTCACCACGCCGGTGATGTACGTCAACGTCGACCTGTTCAACGCCGCCGGCGTGCCCGTGCCCTACGACGGCTGGACCTGGGCGGAGTTTGAGTCGGCGGTCCGCAAGATCACCGATCTGCGCAAGACGCCCGAGTTTGCCGGCCGGACGATCTACGGCGGCTTTCTGGGCCTGTGGCCGGACACGCTCAGGCAAGTCATCTGGAGCCACGGCGGCGAGTTTTTCGCCACCGCCCAGGACGGCACGCCTGACTTCCGCACCGTCGCGCTCGATCAGCCCGCTGCGCAGGAGGCGCTGTCGATGATCGCCCGCCTGCGCCTCAGCGAAGGCACGGTCTACAACCCCACGGGCGTTGCCAAGGAAGGCGGGCAGGAGTTTTTCACCGGCAACATCGGCGTCATCGGCCCGCTGGGCCGGTGGCAGACGCCGCGCTTCGCGGGCATCACCGGATTCAAGTGGGATGTCGTGCCCGTGCCGGTCAAGGCCCACGAGCGGAAGTATCAGGACAACCAGATGTTCCTCACCGCCTGGACGATGTCGTCCAAGTCGGAGCACAAGGACGAAGCATTCAAGCTGATGAAGTTTCTCACCGGGCCCGAGGGCGCGGCGATGCAGAGCCGCCTGGGGCTGGCGATCCCCCCGCTGCAGTCGGTGGCGGCGAGCGACGATTTCCTCGCGCCGCCCGGCCTGCCGCCCCACCGCGCCGACATCTTCATCCGCGCCATCGAGACCGCTCGCATCCAGCAGAACCCGCGCGAGTCGGAGTGGGGCCGGATCGTGGGAGACCGCATCAACGAGTCGATCCAGAACGGGGAGGAAACCACGCTCAAGTCGGCCAACACCATCCAGTCGGTGTGGCTGACCGAGCTCGATTCGCCGCTGCGCCGCAAAGAATGGGGCGGCATGCCATGGGGCTTCATCCTCGCGACGGCAGGCTCGGCGCTCGCGGGGCTGGTGGCGTTTCTCTGGTGGCGCTCGCGCCGTGAGAAGATCGGCCCGCTCGATCGCGCGCAGGCGCGCTCGGGCTGGGCGTTCATCGCCCCCTGGCTCATCGGCTTTGCGCTGCTCACCGCGGGGCCCATGCTGATGTCGATGCTGCTGAGCTTCGGCAAGTGGCAGGCGATGACCCCGGTCGCCGACGCCGATTACGTCGGGCTGGCCAACTATCACCAGCTCGTCGCCTATGACCCGACGTTCTATCAGTCGCTGTGGGTGACGGGGTATTTCGTCCTGCTGGCGGTGCCGATCACGCAGGTGGCGGCGCTGGCGGTGGCGCTGCTCATGAACAGCAACGTCCGCGGTATCGCCCTGTTCAGGACGGTCTACTTCGTCCCCTCGGTCGTCTCGGGCGTGGCGCTGGCGGTGCTGTGGCTGCAGATCTTCAACAACGACTACGGGCTGCTCAACCGGGCGCTGGCGCCGATTGCGGGACTTTTCGGCGCGACGCCGCCCGACTGGTTTGGCCGCGACGCCGCTGCCTGGGCCATCCCGGCGTTTGTCATCATGGGCCTGTGGGGCGTGGGCGGGGGCATGATCATCTATCTCGCGGGGCTCAAGGGCATTCCCACGTCGCTCTATGAAGCCGCGACCATCGACGGCGCGGGGCCGATCCGCAAGCTGTTTGTGATCACCATCCCGATGCTTTCGCCGCTGATCTTCTACAACCTGGTGATGGGCATCATCGGCAGCTTCCAGGTCTTTACCCAGGCCTACGTCATGACCGGGGCGGGGCCCGGCAACTCGACGCTGTTTTACGTGCTCAACCTCTACCGCCAGGCGTTTGAGTTTCACAACATGGGCTACGCATCGGCCATGGCGTGGATCCTCTTTGTCATCTGCCTCCTGCTCACGATCTTCGTCTTCGCCGGCTCACGTCGACTCGTCTACTACGAGGGCCTCAAGGCCTGACCACCGCCATGACCTCGATCCCCAACAACCCGACGCTCACCCATTCGACGCCGGCCCTCCCCCACCCGTCCACCTCGACGCGGCCAAAGGTCGCCCCCGAGGCTCCGCGCAGGCCCTTCCCCTGGGGGTCGCTGCTGGTCTACCTGCTGCTCGGGCTCGGCTCGCTGGCGTTCATCATTCCGTTTTACTTCGTGGTTAACGGCTCGCTGAAGGATCAGGCGGCCGTTCAGGCGGGCGACTTCGTCACCCCGCCGACGACGCTGGCCGATGTCCGCTGGGAGAACTACCCCCGCGCGCTGGAGAAGCTGGGCCTGACCTATTCCACGGTCGAGCTGCCGGTGGTGGGCGCGGTCAATGTGCCCACGAGCTTTCCCGCGTTGTCGAACACGGTCGTCGTCACGGTGCTGGTCATGCTGGGACAGGTCATTTCCTGCTCGCTTGTCGGCTTTGGGTTTGCGCGATTCCGCTTCCGCGGGCGCAGCATCCTGTTCATGGTCATGCTCTCGACCATGATGCTCCCCGCCCAGGTGACGATGATCCCGGTGTTCATCCTCTTCCGCAGCCTGGGAATGATCGACAGTTTTTGGCCGCTGGTGATCCCGGCGTGGCTGGCGTCGCCGTTCTTCGTCTTCATGTTCCGCCAGTTTTTCGCGCAGATTCCGGAAGAGCTGATCGAAGCCGCGCGGATCGACGGCTGCAGCAACTGGCGCATCTACTGGCAGATCATGCTCCCGCTCTCGGGGCCGGTGATCGCCATCGTCGCCATCTACACCTTCCTGGGCGCGTGGAACGACTTCATGGGCCCGCTGATCTACCTCAACAGCCCGGAGAACCGCACGCTGGCGCTCGCCCTGGCGAGCTTCCGCGGGCAATACGGCGTCTCCGACCCCGCGCAGCTCATGGCCGCCAGCGTGGTCTGCCTGCTGCCGTGCGTGGTGCTGTTCTTTGCCGCACAGAAGTACTTCGTCGAGTCGGTCGCCAGCACGGGCCTCAAAAGCTGAGCCGCCCGCGGCGCGCCGACAACGAATCGGGGCCTTTGGTCACGCATTGACTCAGCGGGTCAACGTTGCCGGCCGCTCGAGCCGCGCCAGGATGAGATCGGCATGACGCCGCGTCGCGCCGATGCTCGCGGTCACGACGTCGCGGGCACGCATGCCCAGCGCGCGTGCCGCGTCGGGGTCGGTGAGCAGGCGCGAGGTCTGGGCGTGGAGTGCGTCGGCGTCGGCGACCTCGACCACGGCCGACGCCTCGCGAAACCGCCGCATGACATCGGCAAAGTTGGCGGTGAACGGGCCGACCGCAGTCGGCTTGCCCAGCGCCGCCGGCTCGATCATGTCGCTGCCGTGCTGTCGGTGACCGAGATCGACCAGCGACCGGCCGACGAACACGACGTCGGCCGCGGCATAAAACCGGCGGAGCTCTCCCATCGTGTCGCCCAGGAGCACGCCGCCCGCCCGCCATGGCTCGCGCCGGCTTCGTCGGCTCACGCTCAGGCCCGACGCCTCGATCAGGCTTGCGACCTCGTCAAACCGCTGCGGGTGCCGCGGCACGATCACCAGCCGCAACGTCTGGTGTGATGTCAGCAGTCTCCGGTAAACCGCCAGCACCACCGCCTCTTCGCCCGGCCCGGTCGATCCTGCCACCCACACAGGCCCGCCGGCCAGCCCGCACTCGACGCCAAGATCAGGCCCCGGGGCGGTCGCGCTGGCGGCGCCCGGGCTCGACAGCGCCGACGCCGCGGTGTCGAACTTCATCGTGCCGGTGACGCTGGTGCGTTCGGGCGGCGCGCCCAGCTCGATGAACCGCCCGCGGTAGGCCTCATCCTGCACCGCCACATCGCTCAGCCGGCCCAGCATCGATCGTGCCAGCCCGCGAAGAACCGGCATGCGGTAGCGCTGATAGCTGTAATCGCTCAGCCGCCCGTTGATGAGCATCACCGGCACGCCCCGGCGGCGGCAGTGGATGAGAAAATTCGGCCAGATCTCAAGCTCCATCAGCACGACCACGTCAGGGCGGAGCCGATCGAGCACGCGCACGACCGCCTGCGAAAAATCGAGGGGGTAGCGGATCAGGGTGACGTCGTTAGCCCGGCCGTAGAGTTCCTGCCCGCGGGCGAAGCCGGTGTCGGTGGTGGTTGACACGACGACATGCAATCCCGCGCGCCGCGCTCGCAGCTCATCGACCAGCGTCCGCGTGGCGTTGATCTCGCCGAGGCTCACGGCGTGAATCATCACGCAGGGCCCGTCGCCGTCGCGTCGCGGCACATCGCCCATCCGCTGTCGCAGCGCCGAAAGCACCTTGCCGCGGGCGCTGCCGCGGCTCAGCCATACCGGCGAAGACGCCGCCAGCCCGAGCGTGTATGCCAGATCGTAAAAGGTCGCCATGCCAGCCGCCGAGCATACCACCGAAGGCCGACCGCCCCACCGACCTTGCGCTACGAGCCCTTCCCCCACCGACAACGCCGCGACCGACTCGGCTCCCACCGAATCCGGCCCCACTGACTGAGCCGCGACCGACTCCGCCGCCAACCCAATCCGACGAGCCGTTCATCGCGAACGCGCCGAGCTCGACCCCTTAGCGCCAATCCAGCCCGCGGGCTGCGTTCGCGGCCAGGGGATCGACGGTGAATCCGTGGCGGACTACTGCGGCGTGGTGTTTGCCTCGGGCGTGATAGTGAGAGGCTGCGCCGGCATCGTCGTGGGGCGAGTGGCCGGGCCGGGCGTAATCGGGGCGTCGGATGCAACCGGGGCGTCGGCGCCGGCCGGGGCGGCTCTCAGCCTGCCATCGAGCGCGACGAAGTAGACGTTGTTTCGTCGGCTCGCGCTCACGAGGATGCCGCTTGTGCCATCCAGCAGCGAAAAGCCTTCGAGTTCGTCCTGCGGCGAAAGGTCGATCGGCAGGCTCACCACAAACGGCACCGGGCCCTGACGCGTATACATCAGGGGCGTGAGCCGATAGCGCAGCCCCTCGATCTGGTTCTGCACCAGCACCAGCGTCTGCGTGCGGTCGATCCAGTGGAGGTTCTGCACCCACGGCCCCGTCGCCCACCGCTCGATCACCACGCCGGGCTCGCTGGTCCTGGCGGCACGCTCAAGGGCGGCGGGATCCATCAGCCGCACTTCGTTGCCCGTGTCGCCATAGTCGCTGGTCGCCAAAACCCAGCGATCAGACGACGGGACCCGCTCCGACGCCGTCACCTCGCTGCGGTTGAGCCAGTCACCGAGCTCGGGATTGTCGATGCGGACAAACTCGGGCCGCGTGCCGTTCACCGCGGCGTCGTCTTCGACGATGTGCAACACAGCGTTGTTGAGGTTGCCGTCGGCCCACGCGCGGTCCCAGTCGATCTTGTAGAGCGTGCCCTTTCGTCGGACGGTGTTGCCGATCCATGTGCCGTGATCGGGATGGTGGGTCAGCCCGGTCGGGTGGGGGATCAGATCGACGCCATGGCGTGTCAGCTCGAGCGATCGGCCGGTGGGCAGGAGCATCTGCGCCGCGCCCGCCGCCTCGCGATATTCGCGGATGATGCCGACATGGGCGTCGCCATAGAGATAGACCATGCCGTCGCGCACTTCGACGCCCTGCCCCGCGCCGATGTTGTCGATCGACTGCACATCGGTCAGCCGCGCCTCGGGCCCGGCGACCCTCGGCGGAATCGTCGGCCGACCGGCGCACCCGCACAACACCAGCGCCGCGGCCATCGCCGTCATCAGCGCCGCCCGGGTCGGCGTCATCCGCACTGTCATCATCCCGCCGGCTCGTCGTGTCGATCGCACGTTTCACCTCCCAGATTGTGCACCCGCCTCAGATACCCGCCGCCGCAACTGCGACCGCCGAAAGGTCGCCCGGGGGGCAGGTTGTGTCAATCGCGGCCCCGGCGATGGCTCGTCCTGCCGCCGGTCGCGGGAGGGTCGAATCTTCCCAAACCCGTCCGCCGCGCGTACAAACAGCGGTGCTATGTCCACACGCACCGTCGCCAGTTATCGCGTTCTCGTCGGGCTTGAGATTCACGTCCAGCTTGCGACGAAGACCAAGATGTTCACCGGGGTCGCCAACGGCGCGGCCAACTTCGGCGCCGACCCCAATTCGCTGGTTGATGAGCAAGTGCTGGGCCTGCCCGGCGTGCTGCCCGTGATGAACAAGCGGGCGGTCGAGTTCGCCATCATGGTGGGCATGGCGCTGGGCTGCCAGATCGCCCGGCACACCAAGTGGGATCGCAAGAGCTATTACTACCCCGACCTGCCCAAGAACTATCAGATCAGTCAGTACGATCTGCCCCTCTGCCACGAGGGCAGCTACGAGATGGAAACACCCGAGGGCAGCCAGACGATCCGCATCCGCCGGGCCCACCTGGAGGAAGACGCCGGCAAGTTGCTGCACGAAGCGCCGGGCGGATACCCCATCGACTTTTCGATCGTCGACCTCAACCGCGCCGGCACCCCGCTGCTCGAGATCGTGACCGAGCCCGACTTTTCGACGCCGAAACAGGTGTCGCAATTCGCCCAGGAACTGCAGCGGCTCGTGCAGTTTCTCGGGGTGTCCGAGGGGCAGATGCAGATGGGCCACATGCGCTTCGAGCCCAACATCAATGTCCACATCACCGACGACAAGGGCGTCGTCCACAAGACCGCGATCACCGAGATCAAGAACCTCAACAGTTTCTCCGTCCTGGAGAAGGCGACGGCTTACGAAGTGCAGCGGCAGATCCACGAGTGGGAGCAGACCGGCTCGCTGGGGGTCAAGAGCACCTACGGCTGGGACGACGCCCGCGAAGTAACCGTGCTCCAGCGGACCAAGGAAGAAGCCCACGATTACCGCTATTTCCCCGATCCCGACCTGGTGCCGATCGAGGTCAGCGAGCAGTGGCTCACCGAGATCAAGGCGCAGGTGGGCGAGCTGCCGGCGGCCCGCCGAAAGCGATACATCACCCTGCTGGGCCTCCCCCCCGCCGACGCCGCCACGCTCGCGGGCGACCGGGCCACCGGTGATTTTTACGAGGCCGCGCTGGCCTTTGGCGCCGACGCGAAACGGGTGAGCAACCTGATCCTCTCGCACGGCCGCCGGCTGGCCAATGAGAAATCGCGGCCGCTACATGAACTGGGCATCGCCCCGGCGCGGTTTGCCGAGGTGGCGCAGATGATCGACCAGAACAAGATCACCGCGTCGGCCGCCGGCGCGCTCTTCGACCACCTGCTGACCGCCGACGGCCCTGCCGAGTCGGCCGCAGAGTCGCTGGGGCTGATCCAGGTCTCCGACACCACCGCCATCGACACCGCGATCGACGCGGTGATCGCCGCCAACCCCAAGCCCCTGCAGGATTACAAGGCGGGCAAGGCCTCAGCCATGGGCGCACTGGTCGGCATGGTCATGAAAAACGCGAAGGGCCTGAACCCCAAGATGGTCCAGGAGCGGCTGAAGGCGAAGCTGGTCTAGGAAGCAGGAACAGGCATCAGCCGGCCGATAGCGCGCTGAGAACAGGCACCGCCTGCGCTGCCGCGCACTTATTCCTTGCCTGCCGGCTGCTCGGTGCCGGCCCCCGATCTCAAAACGCCATGGCCTGGCTCAGCATTCTCACCTCATGCAGCGCCATGCCCTTGAGTTTGGGGGTGTTGCCGCCCATGAGCGGGGTGATGGCGTGGGAGACGCCCAGGCGCGAGGCCTCGCGGAGGCGCTGTTCGGCCTGCGGTACAGGCCGGACCTCACCGCCCAGGCCCAGTTCGCCCAGCGCCAGTGTCCCGGTGGGCAGCGGGCGGTTGAGGTGGGCCGACGCGATCGCCAGCGCGATCGGCAGGTCGATCGCCGGCTCGGCCACCTTCGTGCCGCCGGCGACGTTTACAAAGACGTCGTCGGCCGCCAGCTTGAGCCCGGCTCGCTTTTCGAGCACGGCGATGATCATTGCCACGCGGTCTGAGCTGGCGCCGCTGACCTTGCGCTTGGCCGCCCCGATGACGCTCGACGCCGTCAGCGCCTGCACCTCGACCAGCAGCACGCGGCTGCCGGTCATGGCGGCGGTGATCACGCTGCCGCTGGGCTGACCGGCGGGGCCATACTGCTCGACAAAAAGATTCCCCGGCTCGGTCACCTCGCGGAGCCCGTCGCCGCCCATCTCGAACAGGCCGACTTCGTGCGTGCTGCCGAAGCGGTTCTTCACACACCGCACGATCCGGTGTGCGTGGTATCGGTCGCCCTCGAAATAGACGACGGTGTCGACGATGTGCTCGATGATCTTGGGCCCGGCCAGCGCGCCGGCCTTGGTGACGTGGCCGACGAGGATGATCGCCGTCCCGCTGCTCTTGGCGAGGTAGACCAGGTCCATGCAGCACTCGCGGAGCTGCGTGACCGACCCGGGCGCCGCGGGCAGCGAGGGCTTGTAGATCATCTGGATCGAATCGACGATGACGAACGCCGGCTTGTGCTTGCGGACCTGCTCGGCGATGCGGTCAAGGTTGGTCTCGGCCAGCACTTTGAGCCCGCCGGCGGCGCCGGCATCGCCTGCGCGGGGCGATCCCCTGGGCGGGTCGAGCTTGAGCCGCGCGGCGCGGAGCTTGGTCTGCCGCGCCGATTCTTCGCTGGTGACATAGAGCACGCCGGCGCGGCTGCCGCCGACGACGTCGCGGAAGCGGACCTCGGAGTGGCCCAGCCGATGCGCCACCTGCAGCAGCAGCGTGCTCTTGCCGATTCCCGGCTCACCGCCGACCAGGACAACCGAACCGGCCACCACGCCCCCGCCGAGGATGCGGTCAAACTCGCCGATGCCGGTCGGCGCGCGAGGGCCGTCGCCTTCGTCGACGTCGTCCAGTGCCACTGCACCGACCGCGGCGCCGACGAGCGGGCCCGAGTCGGTGCCGACAACCGCATCCCGCCGGGCGTCTTCGACCGGCTCGCGGTACTCCGACAGCGCATCCCACTGCCCGCAGTCGGGGCATTTGCCCATCCACTTGGCGTGGACGCTGCCGCAGTTGTTGCAGAGGAAGGAGATGCGTTTTTTGGACATGGCGGCAAGGGGCAGGCGGAAAAAGCATGACGAGTCAGAGACGACCACTGTAGCCCAAACCTCGTCCTCCCATGGGCGGATGTCGGTCAGAGCCAGTCCCGGCAAAACGGTTCCCGGCAGATGCCTGACGTTACGTGTCGTCAGCCGATTGCCGCGGCGGCGAGTGGCGCCTTGAAGCTGCACCGGATGATCAGGCACCGATCGGCGCAACACCACGAAAGAAGGCGACGAGTGAACGCGCACACACCCATCATCACGCCGTTGACCCTCGCCTTGCCCTTGTGTGCCGGCCGCGCCGGACCGCCGGGCGCCGGGCGCCGGGCGCTTCGGGTGCCAGGCGGTTCGGGTACCGGGCGGTTCGGCGACCAGTCTACCCGACCGACCTCATCGGCCTTCATTGCCAGCCTACTGGGCCCATCCGGTCTGACTGGCCGAGCACCGCGTCCGCGGTGTTCGGTTTATTTTAGGAATTGGCCGCCAGACGTCCAGCAGATTCTGCTTTGGCGACCCGCTGGCCATGAGCATCGCCCCGGCAGCTAATCTGGGTAGCTTTGTTAAAATAGGTAAAGTATTTTTGAACCACACTCCGATACCCTATCTGTCGCAAGTTACCCAGATTGACATGCTGGGGGCGAACAATCGGCGCAGGGATGCTCCGAATCGTAGGTTTCCGGTGGATCCGGCCCGGATGGATTGGGTCGGTCGCCGCAGGAGCGTGACGATTATGAGCCTGAGCATCACCCCGCCCGTCGCACCGTCGATCAGCCGTCTGCAGAATGCTTACCTCGAGCCGCTGCTGGTCGGCGACCGCAGCATGTGTCGCAAGATCGTGCAGGATGCGATGAACGCGGGGCTGTCGGCCTACGACCTGCTGACCGAACTGGTCTGGCCGACCATGGAGCTTGTGCAGGCTCTCTACAAGGAAGACCGCATCCCCCTGGCCAGCCTCAATCTCGCCACCCGCCTGAACCGGGTGATCACCGACACCCTGGCCGCCCACCTGCCCCGCGACGGCGCGGCCTCGGGCAAGAAAGTGCTGATCTTCTGTGGCGACGACGAACCCGAAGAACTCGGCGGGCAGATCTGTGCCGACCTGTTCGAGTCGTCGGGGTGGGATGTCCGCTTCGGGGGCGGCGGTGTGCCCAACGATGAGATCCTCCGGCTCGTGGGCGAGTATCGGCCGCAGCTGCTGGTCATGTTCGCCACCCTGCCCAGCCACGTGCCGGCGGTGCGCAAGCTCATCGACTATCTCCGCGAGATCAACGCCAACCCGACGATGCAGGTGATGTGCTGCGGCGGCATCTACAAGCGGGCGGAAGGGCTTGCCGAAGAGATCGGCGCCGACCTCTACGCCCCCGACGCCGCGGCGGCGGTGCAGCTCGCCAACGACAAGCCGCAGCAGCGAGCGACGGTCGATCAGCAGACAGTCGGCCGAACGAGGCGTATTCGCAAGGCCGCGGCCCGCAAGGCGCCCTCGGCGCTCACGGAGAACGCGCTGCCCATCCGCGCCAAGGCGGTGTAGATCGTCGCCGGCTGGCAAGACAATCCCGATTCGACGCCCACCCACCGCGGGTGGGCGTTTTTATTGGAACGAGGCGAGGGTCGGACGCCGGGGCGGCTTTGCAGGATGCACTGAGCATGGGAGCATGGGGACATGAACTCGACTATTCGCTGGGGCATCATCGGATGCGGAGATGTGACGGAAGTGAAATCGGGGCCCGCGTTTTCGAAGGTGGGCGGGAGCCGACTGGTGGCGGTGATGCGCCGCGATCGCGCCAAAGCGCAGGACTACGCGCAGCGCCATGGCGTGGGATTCTTCACCAGCGATGCGGACGAATTGATCGGCCATCCGGAGGTCGATGCGGTGTATGTGGCGACGCCGCCGGGGTCGCACCGGGAGTATGCGCTGCGCGTGGCGGCCGCGGGCAAGCCGTGTTACGTCGAAAAGCCGATGGCGCGGACGTGGGGCGAATGCCGCGAGATGACCCAGGCGTTTGAGCGGGCGGGTCGGAAGCTGTTCGTGGCTTATTACCGGCGGATGCTGCCGCGGTTTGTGCAGGCCAAGCGGCTGATCGACGACCGGGCGCTGGGGCGGATCACGGGCGTGAGCTATCGCTACAGCAGCGCGGCGCATCGCAACAAGATCGGCTGGCGCGTCGACTGCCGCGAAGCGGGCGGCGGGTTGTTCGTCGACCTGGGCAGCCATCTGCTCGATCTGCTCGATCACCTGCTGGGGCCCCTGGGCGACGTGAAGGGCAGCGCCCACAATGTCGAGAGGTCGACCGACGTGGAAGACGCCGTGACGATGAGCTTTACCGTGCCGGGTGGCGAGGGCGGCGAGGGGGCGGCGGGCGTGGCGAGCTGGAACTTTGCCAGCGACCAGTCGGCCGACGCGATCGCGATCGACGGCACCGATGGGGGTCTGCGGATGAGCTGCTTCGGCAATGAGCCGATCGAGCTGTGGCGCGGGAAGACCGTGGAGCGATTCGACCTGCCCAACCCGCCTCACGTGCAGCAGCCGCTGATTGCGACGGTGGTGGACGACCTGCTTGGCCGAGGCACATGCCCGAGCACGGGGGCGTCGGCGGCGCGGACGTCGAAGGTGATGGACGACGTGCTGGCCGGCTATTACGGCGATCGGAGCGAAGGTTTCTGGGATCGGGTGATGCAGTGGCCGGGCCGGAAGCGGCGGTGAAACCGGCAGGCTATGCGGGCGCGGGGGTGCGGCGTGGCTGATTAGAGGGCCTTGAGCAGGCGGTCGACGTTGATCGGCTTCATGACCAGGCCGTCGGGGTTGAGCCGTTTGACCTGGTCGAGCTTGGCCGGGTCGGAGGCGGCGGTGGTGACGGTGACGCGGGTGGGCCGGCCTTCGCGTCGAATGCGTTCGAGGACATCGGACCCGCTTCCGTCGGGGAGCATGAGGTCGAGGATGACGGCGTCGAAGGGTTCGCCGCCGTCGAGAACGCGCATCGCTTCGGCACAGCTGGCGGCGGTTTGGACGGTCCAGCCGTTGAGGCGCAGGATGGCGGCCAGCGTGTTGAGGCTGGTCATGTCGTCTTCCACAACGAGGGCGCTGCGCTGGCCGGAGGAGCGTGGTTGCGAGGCGGGTTGGGGGGTGTCCATGGGTCCTGAATCATGTTGGCCGGTCGGGCCGGTGACATCGGCCGCGGCGGGTTTATTCGCGGGCGTTGCCGGCCAGGGCAGGGGCCACCACCTTCGTGACCTCTCTGGTCCGCTGAGCCGCGTGCGCCGAGGCGTCGTTCGGTATGAGGACGGTGAAGGTGCTGCCTCGTCCAGGCGCGCTTTCGACTTCGACGTCGCCGCCGAGCTGCCGCGCCAGGCGTCGAGTGATGGAAAGTCCCAGGCCAAAACCCTTGCTGCGATCGCGCTCATGATTCTCCACCTGATAGAACTCGTCGAAGAGCCGTTGCTGTGCGTCGGGGCCGATGCCGATGCCGGTGTCGATGACGTGGATCTCCAGTCCGGTGCTGAGGCCGGCGGCCTCAAGACGCACCTCGCCGCGCGGGGTGTACTTGATCGCGTTATCGACCAGGCTGGACAGGATCCGACGAAGTTTTGTGCGGTCGGTCCGGGCGAAGAGCTGATCGCTGCAGGCGGCGCGGAGCACCAGCCCCTTGTCGGCGGCTTTTTGGTTGGCTTCACCGATGACTTCGTGGACCAGTTCGCCGACGGAGAAGGCGCTGATCAGATTGGGCTCGACGGCGAAATCGAGCCGCGCGAACTCGAGCAACCGCTCGAGCATGTCCGAGGCGGCCTGGGCGCTGCGGCAGATCTCTCCGAGTGACTGGGCGACATCCTCCCTGACCGCGGTATGCTGGGCGTTGGTCGCGCAGGCAGACGCTTCGCCCGCGGCGGGGCTGGCGAGGCGGAGCTGGGCGAGCTGCGCCTGGAGCATCAAGCCGTTGAGCGGGGTGCGCAGGTCGTGGCTGATGGCGTTGAGGAACTGGCTTTTGCGACGGCTCTCCTGCCGCGATTCCTCGAGCTCGACGGCGAGGCGGCCCGAGCGACCGAGCTCGCTGTAGACCACCTTGAGGTCACGCGCGCCCCACGCGTAGCGCCAGGTGAAGTAGACCAGGACGAGCATGAAAATGTCGTAGAGTCGCCATGCCGGCCAGAAGAGCTTGATGGGAATGAAGAGGTAGCCGCAGATCCCGCAGAAGACGAAGATGTTGCGCATGTTGGCCAGGGCGCGCTTGGCCGGGATGGGCGGGAGGTGACGCTGGTTGCGGTACCAGTGCCAGGCGATCAGGACATAGCCCGCGGCGACCGCGAGATCGAGCAGGACGGTGATGACGATCCAGGGGATGTCGCCGCGGAAGCAGTGGTAGAGGGTGTGGTATTGGATCTCGCCCCCCGAGAACCACATGATGGCCGACCAGATCGCGGAGGTCGATGCCGGATCGACGGCGGCGTCGGCGGCGTGACCCGCGTGGTCGTGAGCCTGGGCGAGCATGGCGGGGGCGGAGGCGGTCAACGCCGACAAGGCCGAGTCGAAAAGGGGCAGGGGTGGTGCGGTCACAGCGACTCCGGGTTGGTCAACTCAACTTAGGCGGTGATCTCAACGGGGCCGGTGATTCATCCCTTTAACCGATCGAACGAACCGGCGCGACGGGGCCGATGCGCAGCGAGGATATGAGGTATCTTCGGCAAGCGGAATTACGCGGCGCTGGCTGCCCGGGTTCGCAAAGGGCTCTGCGGCACACCGGTCGGCGACTGACGTGCGGCAGCAGCCCAACAAGCCCATCCATCGTAGCACCCCTGCCGAGGCGAGAGCCTATCGCAGGCCGACCTCGACTGGCTAGGGCCGATTCAACCGACGACAGCTTGTCGTACTCCACTTGCCACCCCGGGCAGATTGGTGGGGTCATATGCGGGCGATCATAGGCGGCTCATATCAATGCGGGTGGCTTCGATGGCAATGGCAATGACGGCTTTGAGCAGCGGCGGCGATGATCTACACTGGGCGATCGATGCAAAGTCATGCCGACACGAGCGCGCCGGGCGAACCACATCCTCAGGCGGAGGCCGATTCGTCGGCCGACCGCCCGACGGAGCGTCGCCCGAAGGGGGGCATCAAGGACACGATCGAGTCGATCCTCATTGCATTCATCCTTGCGTTCGTGTTTCGGGCGTTTGTGGTCGAGGCGTTTGTCATCCCGACCGGATCGATGGCGCCGACGCTGATGGGCGCACACATGCGCTTCGTCTGCGACGACTGCGGGTATCCCTTCGCGGTCAACTGGAGCCCGCCGCACGAGGCCCAGACGAGTTCGGGCGAGTTGCCGATTCCGCGGGTTGCACCGGCTTACGTACGCGTGCCGCACAGAGACGGCAACGTCTATTGGACGGTCAGCTCCGAGCAAGATCGAGTTTTTGCCATCTATTGTCCCAACTGCGGCTACCAGGTGCCTCGACTGACGCCGCAGAACCCTGAGAACGACGCACGGTCTCCGACGATTCACTTTGGCGACCGCATCCTGGTGCTCAAGTACATGTATCTGCTGCAGGAGCCGCAGCGGTGGGATGTGGTGGTGTTTAAGAGTCCTCACGAGCCTGCAAGACACAACTATGAACAGAACTACATCAAGCGCCTGGTCGGGCTGCCGGGCGAAGAGGTGGTGATTGTCGACGGGGATATCTTCACACGCCGGGAGGGCGGCGAGTTTGAGGTGGCGCGCAAGACCCGCTCTGCCCAGAACGACCTCTGGCGGGTGGTGTATGACAACAGCTACCTGCCGCAGGGGCTGCGTCGCCCGGACGGACCGTTCCGCCAGCCCTGGCGGGCGACGGCGTCGGACAACGGCTGGCACGCAGGCGAAGACGGCCTGTCGCACCGGTTCCGATTCGACGGGCTCGCGCAGACGGGCACGCTCGAATTCGACCCGACCGCCAACCCCGATACGCGCGCCTTTACCGACTATCTCGTCTACAACATCACGGCCGACCCGGGCAACCAGACGACACAGACCGACACCTTCTCCCAGCCGCTGGCAGGCGCGAATCAATTCAACGTGGTGAGCGATCTCAAGCTCGACCTGCTCTATGACCGCCGGGCGGGCGAAGGCCCGTTCGACCTCGAGCTGGTCAAGCGCGAGTGGCGGTTTGTGGCGCGGGTCGAGCCCGGTCGCGTGACGCTGCTGGAGGCGCGGGGCGATGCGCCGCTGGCCGCGGTGGGCGAGCCGGTTTCGATGGGCGGGGGCGGGCCGCTTCACATTGAGTTTTCGAATGTCGATTACCGGGTGACGGTGCGGATCGGGGGGCGAGACCTGATCGTCCATGACTATGCGCCGCCCTTTGAAGAACTGGTCGCGGAGTTTGACCGGGCACAGCGACCCCCGCTGCCGCGGGCGAGGATCACCGCGGCCAACCAGCAGGCGATCGTGTCGCACGTGAGCCTGTTGCGCGACATCTACTACACCAACCGGGGCGCCGGCCTGCGGTGGGCGATACCGACGGATTTTCCGAGGTTGGTGGTGTCGCTGGGGCCCGATGAATATTTCGTTCTGGGAGACAACTCAAACCTGTCGAGCGACGCCCGCTATTGGTCAGACCCGATCAACCTCCCGGGCGAGAACCTCTTTGTCGAAAGCGGGCGGGTGCCGGGGCGGTTTATGCTGGGCAAGGCGTTTTTCGTCTACTGGCCGGCGGGATACAGCCCCTTCAGCGAGAGCCCGGTCTCGTTCATCCCCAACTTCGGCAAGATGCGATTGATCCGCTGATGTCCGTCGCTGCGCGGGCCTTGCGCGACGGCGCCGCTCGATGAGCCCGGCGGTGATTGTGGCCGGCGTGGGGCGTTATTCGATCTGGCGGAGGCCGGATTTGCTGGTTGAGCCGGAGTCGGAGGGGGCGACGGGTCGCGGCCCGGCTCCCGAGCCGGAGGAACCGCCGCCCATGCCGGGTGCGAGTCCGCCGACGGGGGTGGCGGCTTTGCCGCGGCCGGGGTCGAAGAGTGCACGCTCGCCGCTGGGGGGCGTCCAGTCTTCGGCAGGCATCTTCTGAATCGTGCCCCAGGCGCTGAAATAGTGATAGCCGTCGCGTGTGCCGATGTAGGTGCCGCCCGAGACCGGCGTGGCGCTGGCGCGGTTTCCGCTGGCGGAAGAGAGCTGGCCGCTGCTGTAGGCGTAATCGGTGATGCGGTTTTCCTTGCCGCGGTTGCCGCAGCCGGTGACGCCCAGCGCGAGCGTGAGGGCACACAGCCCGCCGACGACAAGACGGACGGGCGTGCGGATGACTCGACCGCGAACGACGGGGGCGAATGGCATGGCGGGAATTATACCATGCCCGGCGGGGCCGCGTCTGGAAACCCGGTGCACCGGTGGCACAAGCGGCGAAGACGACGATGTCACCGCCACGCGGGCGGGCGGCTTGATGCGGTGTGCCGCCCGGCGTGCTCGGCTTTCATGCCCCGGAGCCCACCAGCGCGGGGGCCGGCTGTGTGGCGCGGGATTCGCGGGTCTCGACGACGGCGGCAAGTGCATCGAAGTAGCGGAGCACCGGCTCGCGCGGGTCGCCGACGACAGCGCGCTCGAGGCGCAGCGCCTGCTTTCGCACCCACGCGAGGTGGGTGATCGAGAGGCGGGAGAGGTCCATCGGCCGACCCATCATCGGAAAAGACCTGGCCGACGGGTTGTCTTGCGCGGCGCCGGTCAGCCGCTGGAGCGGCTCGGGCCGGCCGGCGAGGTAATAGAAGTATGGGATCATCAGCAGGTTGTTGTTGGCCGGCGGGACGTAGCCGCGGACGTTGAGCAGGTCGGTGTATTGGGTGATGACCTGCGAGGGGTGGACCATATCGTTTTCGTCGATCGGCAGCGCCTCGTTGATGCCCTTGCGGGACTGGGCAAGAAGGAAGCAATCGAAATCGACGGTGCGGCCGTTGTGTGTGGTGACGGCGTTGAAGAGGTCGACCGGTTTGAACTGCGCCCTGACGAACTCGACATCAAACATCAGCTCCCACGTGGTGACGAGGTTGTCTGAGCGGAGCACGCCGTTGCCCTGGTAGACGTTGACGCCGACATAGTGGGCGCCGCTGGTGCGGATGTGGTCGTGGCGCTGGCGCAGGATGTCGCGGCGCAGGAGCATGGCGTCCATGTCGTGGATCAGGGCGTAGCGCGTGCGGCAGTGGGCGATGGCGGTGCACCAGCTCTTCCAGCAATAGGTGTAGGCCGACCCGATCTGACGGAAGTATCGCCATGCGAGCGGGCCGTAGTAGAGAAAGTTGAGCGGCAGATCGGGGAACTGTCGCCGCGCCAGGTCTTCGATCGGGGGATCGACCTGCCCGCGCGGGCGATCGGACACGACGATGATCTCGCGGCAATCGGTGAGATCCTGCCGTCGAAGCAGCTCGAAGTTGGCCAGGAGGATCTCGCTCAGCGGGGCGTAATTGCCCAGGATGATCGTGTAGCCCTCCTGAGGCTCGCGCATCGGCGACCAGCCGGCGGCGAGCCTGAGCGAGAGACGCAGCGGCAGCCGACGCGCCTGGGCGAGGCGGTAGTGAAGCGGGTGGGTGTATTTGCCTTGCATCGTGATGCCTCGATCGGCGCGGCGGTCGGTGCGGCTGGGTGATTGCCAGCGGGCTCACCATATCCCCCGCACACCGCGCGCGCACACCCGCAAAAGTGGCGTGCATGCCGGGCTCAGCAGCCCCGCGAGCGAAGAGGCGATGGGTCCGGTGATTGAGCGCAGACGTCAGGGCACCAGCCCTGTTAGGACATGCCCTTCGGCCGAGCAGGGGTGATTCGAGCGCGGCACGAACCGTGCTGAGCGGTTTGTTGTGCGATCGTTGCAGTGTTTGCTGATCTTCACCGAAGGAGGACATTGATGGGCCCGCTGAAGACTGCTCCGACAACGCCCGAGCCGACATCGATGCCGGCATCGCAGCAGGCGGGCGTGCGGGATTCGAGCGAAAACGCCGGACTCAGCGCTGCCGGGCTGGGCGTCGGCGACCCATCGACCCCGGGCGAAATGGCCGTCCGGCGGACGATGCCGACCGGCCTCGACAGGCCCACCCACGGCGACAGCGAGTCGGAGTCACGCGACAAGACAGCGCCCGAGCCGGGCATCTCGCGGCATGTCAACCCCCTGCCTTCGCTGGCGGGGATGACGCTGGTGATCCTGGCCGGCGGGCTCGGCACGCGCCTCAGTGAAGAAACTACGATCAAGCCCAAGCCGATGGTCGAGATCGGCGACATGCCGATTCTCTGGCACATCATGAAGCTCTACGCGGCCGCCGGGCTCGACCGGTTTGTCATCTGCGCGGGCTACAAGGGGCATGTCATCAAGGAATTCTTCGCAGGCTATGCGGCGCGGTCGGCGGATGTGACCTACGACCTGGCGACCGGCGAAATCGAGATTGTCCGAAGGCGGGCGGAGTCATGGAAAGTGACCGTCGTCGACACGGGCGCCTCGACCCTGACGGGCGGCCGGCTGCGACGCGTCGCCCACCTCCTGCGCGGCGAAGGCTCGGGCGGCGGCACGTTCTGCTTCACCTACGGCGACGGCGTGTGCGACATCGACCTGCGGCGGCTCGTGGCGTTTCACCGCCGTCAGGGAACGCTCGCGACGCTGACAGCGGTCAGGCCACCGGGCAGGTTTGGCGCGATCTGCCTCGATGCCAGGGAGACGCGGATCACGACGTTTCGCGAGAAGCCTTCGGGCGACGGGGCCTATGTCAACGGCGGCTTCTTCGTGCTCGAGCCCGAGGCGATCGACTACATCGCGGGCGACGCCACCACCTGGGAGAAAGAGCCGCTGGAACACCTCGCCCAGGACGGCGAACTGAGCGCCTATCGACACGACGGATTCTGGCAGCCGATGGACACGCTGCGCGACAAGCACTACCTCGACGAGCTCTGGAACTCGGGCAAAGCCCCGTGGAAGAAATGGTGATCGCGGCCGGGCGAGGCGGCGCATGTCTTCGTGGAGCGGAAAGCAAACTGTGTTTTGGGAGACTGGAGAGCAGGCTGGATGAAGCTGCATTCATGGAACGGTCGGCGTGTGCTGGTTACGGGTCATACGGGGTTTAAGGGCGCGTGGCTGTGCCTCTGGCTTGCCAGGCTTGGCGCTCGCGTGGCGGGGCTGGCGCTGCCGCCCAGGACGGACCGCGACGTCTACGTGTCGGCGGGCGTGGAAGCCGAGGTGGAGTCGATCATCGCCGACGTGCGCGATGCCGACGCGGTCGCGCGGGCGGTCAGGCAGACCAAGCCCGATGTGGTCTTTCACCTCGCCGCACAGCCGCTGGTCAGGGCGTCGTATTCCAATCCGGTGGCGACCTACGCTGTCAACGTCATGGGCACCGCCCATGTGCTCGAGGCGGTGAGGCAGTGTGAAGACGTGCAGGCGGTGGTCAGCGTGACCACCGACAAATGCTATGACAACCGCGAGTGGACATGGGGCTATCGCGAGATCGACCCGCTGGGCGGCGACGACCCTTATTCCAGCAGCAAGGCGGCCGCCGAGCTGGTGACGGCGGCATACCGACGCTCGTTCTTCACTCACGGCGCCGGCGTGGCGGTCGCCAGCGCTCGGGCGGGAAACGTCATCGGCGGGGGCGACTTCTCGCCCGACCGGCTGATCCCCGACGCGGTGCGGGCCTTCGAACAGGGGCGATCGGTGCTGATCCGTCGACCCGGCTCGGTCAGGCCGTGGCAGCATGTGCTCGAGCCGCTGGGGGGATACATCCTGCTGGCCGAGCACCTGCTCAGGCAGGGGTCACGGTTTGCCACCGCGTACAACTTCGGGCCCTCGGACGACGACGCGCGGCCCGTGCGAGAGGTGATGGATGTGCTGGCCCGCGTGTGGGGCGAGCCGGCGCGCTGGCACACCGACGCGAACGGGCAGAACGGTCCGCACGAGGCAGCCCTGTTGCGGCTCGACTGTTCGCGGGCGCGTCAGCAACTGGGATGGCGGCCGATCCTGGGGCTGGAGACCGCCCTGACGTGGACGGCGCAGTGGTATCGCGCCCTGCTCGATGGCGAGTCGTCCGCGGGCATGCTGCAACTCACGCTCGGGCAGATCGAGCAGTATCTGAGCGCCGCCCAGGGCCGAGGCGCCGGGCCCGCGTCGGCGGGCGTGCCGCTCAGCGGGGTGGCGTCATGACCGACGCCCGGCTCACACCCGACAACCTCGCGGCCCAGGGCGTCTCATCGAGGAGGGCCCGATGGTGATCGAACCGACCAAACTGCCCGGTGTCGTGGTGATTCGGCCGAAGATGATCTTCGACCCGCGCGGGTTCTTCGCTCGCATGTTCAGCGCCGACGACCTCGCGGCGGCGGGGCTCAACCCATCGGTGGCGCAGTGCAACATCGCCTTCAACCACCGCCGCGGCACCCTTCGGGGCATGCACTATCAATCGGCGCCCGCGGCCGAGGTCAAGCTGGTGCGGTGCACGCGCGGCGCGGTGTGGGATGTGGCGGTCGACGTCAGGCCCGACAGCCCGACGTATCTCGAGCATGTGGGTGTCGAGCTATCTGCCGAAAACCGGGCGGCGCTCTACATTCCCGAGGGCTTTGCCCACGGCTATCAGACCCTTACCGACGACGCCGAGGTGTTTTACCAGGTGAGCCGGGCCTACTCGCCCGGCCACGAGCGGGGGCTGCGCCATGATGATCCGCGACTGCGAATCGATTGGCCGCTGGAGGTGGCGATGCTGTCGGATAAGGACCGGCACTGGCCTTTGCTCGACACCGGCTGCCCCACTGCAACGCCCCCACCGACCGACGCGCTGCGCCAGGCGGTGTCGTCATGATCATCGTCGATCGCCTCCTTGAGCGGCGGGCCGCGGAGGGGAAGCCGATCCGCGTGGGGATGGTCGGCGCGGGCTTCATGGCGCGGGCGGTCGCCAACACGATCATCAACCACACGCCCGGCATGGTGCTGGCGGCGGTGGCGAATCGAACGGCGGCCAAAGCCCGCGACGCATACGCCCACGCGGGCGTGACCGAGGTGGACGAAGCGGAATCGAGCGGCGCGATCTCGCGGGCGATCGAGCGGGCCGTCGGGCGCGGGCGCGGCGTCGTGACGGCCGACGCTTCGGCGCTGTGCGCTGCCGATGGCATTGACGTGGTCATCGAGACGACCGGCGCGATCGAGTTCGGGGCGCTGGTGGCGCTGCTGTGCTTTCGAAACGGCAAACACCTGGTGAGCATGAATGCCGAGCTCGACGCGACGGCCGGGCCCATCCTGGCGCACGATGCGCTGTCGGCGGGTGTGGTCTACACCCTGGCCGACGGCGACCAGCCGGGCGTGCAGATGGATCTGTATCGTTTCGTCCGCGGGATGGGCCTGACCCCGCTCCTGTGCGGCAACATCAAGGGGCTGCACGACCCCTACCGCACACCGACCACGCAGGCGTCGTTTGCCGCAAAGTGGAACCAGACGCCGCACATGGTGACCAGCTTCGCCGACGGAACCAAGATCAGCTTTGAGCAGGCGTGTGTCGCCAATGCAACGGGGATGAGCGTCTTGAGACGAGGCATGACCGGGCGGCATTGGCAAGGCCATGTCGATCAGGCGACGGCGCTGTTCGACATCGACCGCCTTCGCGCGATCGGCGGCGCGGTCGACTATATCGTGGGCGCCCAGCCGGCGCCGGGCGTGTTTGTTTATGCGTCGGCCGACGATCCCCGGCAGCACCATCACCTGAAGTATTACAAGATGGGCGACGGCCCGCTCTATAGTTTCTACACCCCCTACCACCTTTGCCATCTTCAGGTGCCGATGAGCGCCGCGCGGGCGGTGCTGCTGGGCGATGCGGTGATCGAGCCGCGCCGCCCGATGGTCGACGTCATCGCGGCGGCCAAGCGCGACCTCCGCACCGGTGAAACGATCGACGCCCCGGGCGGCTACATGACCTACGGCCTGTGCGAAAACATCGACGCCGCGCGGGAACAGCGGCTGCTGCCGATCGGGCTGGCCGAGGGTTGCAGGCTGGTTCGCGATGTGAGCAAAGATGCGGCGATCACCGCGGATGACGTTGAAGTGCCCGCGGGTCGCCTGATCGACCGGCTTCGCGCCGAGCAGGAGCGGGTGTTTGGCCGCCGCGCGGCGGTGGGCGTCGGGTGAGGGATTGTGACGGTCGCCGGGTTTCGACCCGACGCGAAGTGAGTGCAGACCCGGGCCGGGGCGATGCGTGTTGCTGGCAGATCGGCCGGGCGGGCTATCGTGCCGCGATTCACAATCATCGCCGCGACAAAGGCAGTGAATCGCGGCAAATTCGATTGACATTTTTGTCGCGCCGAGGGCATAACAGCAAATGTTGAGACGCCAGTCTCGACGCTTCCCGGTCGTGATGTTCTTTTCTGATTTCCAGCAGCCGACATGCACGAGGCGCATGCAGGTCGGGCCCCCACTTGGCCATCATCCATTCCTCATCCGGCCGGGGTCTGCCAGGCACCGCTCGTCAGAGGCGGAAAGGCGGGTGTCGCATCACGCGGGGTCGCTGCCCCGCGGGGCGAACGAAACACGGCGGAGCATCAGGCGAAATTCGGACATCAAACGGTCTTCGTGCGCTGCGCAGCCCACCCGTGGGCGAGCATGCGCCCGTCTCATCGTGTCGGCTCCCGGGCCGGTGCATGGGCGGGGGCGCGTGACGTGTCGCGTCACCGTTTGACCGGTTGAAGCCGAACGCCCTGCCGATTTACCGCCGGCCGAGGGACGACACCTCCGTGAGCCATGCACGGCATCGGCGAAAGCCATGCCGCTCCATCTGCCCCAGCGATCATGAATCGGCCTTTGCGCCGGGCATGAGTTCGCCAGGGTGCTCATCGACCCGTCCCGGCTCATTCGCCTGCAAACCCTCATTGTTGTTGTGTCACTGGCCGCACCCGTTCCCTCGGACCGCCCGCTCCTCAAGCGCGGCCGTCCGGACCTTGATGGAGGTCGAATCATGAAGGAACACGAACATGACACCCAAGAGCCCACGCAACACCCCGAGCCCACGCAATCCTCCGAAACCGCAGAACGACCCGGCAGCAGCATCGTCCATCAAGACGACGCTGACGCCTCCGGCGCAACAGTCGGCCGCCGGGCCCGAATCGAGTCATCCGCGGCCGGCGCCGAAGACGGTGCAGGCCGAGTCGCTGGAGGTGAAGTCGCCAGGCAAGGCGAGTTCACCGACATCGGCGTCACCGAGCCGCGGCCGGCCGCTCCCGCTGATGCCCCGCTGGCATACGAGTCGGTCCGCCACGATCCGGCATCGTCTGCGGCTCTCGCACAGACGCTGGCCCGCGCCCGCTCGTCGACATGGAAGGTGATCGCCCGGCACAATCCGTTTTTCCTGCTGTCGGCCGCCTGCATGCTCGCGGGGTGCATCGCGGTCGCCAACACCACCACCTGGAGCCCGATCGAGACGCTGCGCATCGTCGCCCTGATCGGCACGCTCGAGGTCTATCAGTTTCTGCTGATGGGGCTCGGGCTGGTGTTGCTGATTGCGCGAAACAACCGTCGCGACGGGGTGATGCTCCTGGCCCTGGCGACGGTCTTCATGGCCGATGTGAACTATCTCAACGCCGAACTGGTCACCAGCGATCTGGCGACCGGACTGCTGGTGAGCGGGGGCTTGCTGGCGGCGGCGCTGGGAAAGATGGGGTTGATCATCCGGCTCACCCGGATGTCTGTGACCTGGGGGCAGGTCTTGTTTTTTGCGACGCAGTGGATGGTGCTCTTCGCGATGCCGGCCGTGCTCGCGTGGCACCAGGAAGACCGCGGGGTTGTCCCGCTTCATCTCTATGCCTGCTGGTGGATCATCGCGCTGCTGCCCGCGGGCTATCAGCTTCTGCGCCCGGCGTCATCGCATGCGTGGCCGAGCACCGCGGTTTGGCTGTTCTGGGTCATCCCGTGGCTGTCATGCGTCATGCACCTGGGCATCCTGCATTACGTGCATGACATCGCCTATGTGGGCGCGATGGCGACGCCGATGCTGCTGCTGATCGCACTGGGGCTGTCCACGATTCAGCGCGATCGATCGGGCGACAGGCTCAGGCAGGCCCGGACGATTCAGGGCGTGCTGCTGGTCGTGGCGGTGTTGGTGTCGGTCAACGCCCCGAGGCAACTTGAGCTGACCCTGGGCAGCCTGGGCCTGTCGCAGGTCAGCCTGTCGCCATTCGAGATGGCCGTCGGCACCGCCTATCTGACCGGCGTCTGGATCTTCGCCCGGCCGCTGAGCGTCGTGCTCATCGGGGCGGGCCTGGCGGCGCTGCTCATGGTCTGGTTCGGGCCCAGCCGTCAGCAGATGGCGAACGCCCTGCAACAGTCGTGGGCGTTTGTCGCCGGGCTGATCAACGCGGTGCGCCCGCAGTCACGCGACCAGTGGGGCATTATCGCGATCGTGACCGCCTTTGTGCTCCTGCTCATCGGCGGGTGGGTGAGCCTTCGCAAGCGGCCTGACACACCCGTGTCCGCCCGGCCGCTCTAGAATGTTTCGCCCGGGGCCGCCGACCCGCGCAACCTTGAGGCCGGCGGCGTGTCTGTGAGGGGCTGTCAATACACCGGAGGCGTGCACTGGATGTGCGACTCCGCTCTCCCCGCCGCACCGGCCTTCCCGCCGGTGCGGTTTTTTTGTGCTGCTCTCGTGTTCGACCGGGATATTCTCTAGCGCCAATGCGACCGGCCGGCGTTCCCACACCGGCGGTGGCGGTGGTATAATGTGGCTTGATCGAGCAGGGCGACGTGCAGAAGGCTTCTCTACCTGCGGTGAACGTATGGCCGAACAAGAAAAAGCATCGGATTCTTCGTCGACCGGCGGATCGCAGGGCGGTGCGGCTGTCGCCAAGCCCAAGCGGAAGACCAAGCCCAAACCCAAGCCGCCGGGCCTGCTGCCGCTGTGGAAGGTGCTCCTCCACAACGACGACAAAAACGACTTCACACACGTGATCAAGACGATCGTCGAGCTGACCACGCTCAACGAGCAGGACGCCGAGCTGCGCGCCACCGAGGCCCACAAGACCGGCGTCGCCCTGCTGCTGATGACCCACAAAGAGCGGGCCGAGCTCTACAAGGATCAGTTCGAATCCAAGAGCCTCACCGTCACCATCGAGCCCGACGAGAAGTAAGCCCGGGGCCGATTGGCAATGGCCTGATTCGCACGGGCCTGATTCGCACGGGCCTGATTCGCACGGGCCTCAGTTAGTTGGCCCGTTTTGCCTCGCCCGTTTTACCCGGACCGTTCTCCCCGGGCCGTTCTCCCCGGGCCCGCTTGGTCCGGCTGACCATCCACCCGACGGGCATCGAATCATTTTGGGGGTTCGCGGGCCGGTCGGGGTGGCGATGCGATCGACCGTCAATCAAAGTAGCACTGCCGCTCCATCGCTGCCCGGAGCAGGCCCATGTACTGTTCTGAGGGGATCTCGACGCACCCGAACCGCTTGAGATGCGGCGTCGACGCCTGGGTGTCGAGCAACTGGAACCGCCGTTCACGCAGGCGATCGACCAGCGCCACCAGCGCCACCTTGGATGCATCGGTGGCGGTGTGAAACATCGACTCGCCGAAGAACGCCGCCCGCAGGCTCACGCCGTAGAGGCCGCCGACGAGCTGGCCGTTCTGCCAGGCTTCGACGCTGTGGGCAAAGCCCATGTGGTGGAGCCGGCAATAAGCCTCGACCAGCAGCGTGTTGATCCACGTTCCACCCCGCTTCTGGAGCATGCAGGCTTCCATCGTGGCGCGGAAATCGTGGTTGATGCGGATCTCAAACCGCCGCTGCCGGATGGTCTGCCGGAGCGTCCCGGGCACATGAAATGCCTCGGGCGGCGACAGCGGAATCACCCCGCGCGGATCGGCGGTGTACCACCGGACCACCCCGTCACGGTCGGCCATCGGGAACACGCCCTGCGCATACGCCGACAGGAGCGTTTCAGGGTCGAGATTGGCCTGGGGTCCGCGCGACATACCGCCGCGCCATCTTATCACCGCTGTCGACCGCTCGTCATGCGAACGCGCCGGGCCGGCGGCGCGCGCCACGCCGACCGGGCGGTGTCAGGGCGCACGAGCGTTGCAGACGGTATTGGGCAAGACCGCGATCATGCCGCCCATGCACGGGATGTTGCAGTCAACCCAGCGAGCCTCTGCCGTGCAAAGATACCGCAGAGCGCCCGCGCCGCAGAGCGCCCGCCGTCGTCGGCTCAGTGAGCGCCGACGGTCTGCCGGGTCATCTTGCCTTTGTCCGCAGCGCCCGCCTGCGCCCGGGCGGCGGCTTTGTCGGCGGCCATTTCGTCCACCGACTTGGTCTTCAGCCGAGCGGCGCCCTGTGTCTGACGGAGATGGACCCGCGTGCCCTTCTGCTCGTGGCTGCGCAAGCGGGCGGCGGCCGCGTCGATGTCGCTGGCGCGGTAGTTGGGCAGCCACTGCCGCTGCGCGACGAGCATCTCGTCGGTCATCTGCCAGACCTCTTCCGGGTCGCACACCGCGCCCACGAGCGGGTCGTGGAGCATCGCCTGCTTGAGCAGCGTCACGTCGCCGTGAACGGCCGCCTCCATGGCCATCCGCTGCACGTTGGCGCTGACCGTGCATGTCGCGGCGCAGGCGAGCGGCAGGTCGCCCACCACGGGCATGTTGATCCCGTTACGGTCGACATAACCCGGGATCTCGATCACACAGCCGTCGGGGATGTTGGTGATCTGTCCCTTGTTGATCACGTTGAAATGCCCGCGATATGTCCGGCCCGTCTCCAGCGCCTCGATAATCCACGAGCCGTGTTCTTCGCTGCGCTTTTCGGGGCTGATCTTCGGGGCTTCTTCCTTGAGCCAGTTGGGGTAGTCGGTCTCGAACCAGTTCCGGCCCTCGGTGCAGACGCGGAGATAGCCGCCGGTCTCGCCGTCGATCCAGCTGCCCAGGTCGATCCACTTGTTGATCTCGCTCGTGCGCTTGCGATACCACGGCAGATACTCGCTGAGGTGACCGTTGGACTCGGTCGAGTAGTAGCCGAACCGCTTGAGCACATCGATCCTCACCTTCTCCCGCCGGGCGTGCTCGGGCACCTGCTCAAAGATCTCGGGCAGCAGCGGGACAAAGTCGATGCCGTTCCACTGGACCTTGATGAACCACGTCTGGTGATTGAGGCCGGCGGCCACCACGTCGACATCCTTGCGGTGGAGCTTTGCCTCGGGAGCGAGCATGCCGCGGGCTTTGGCATACTGCTCGATCGCGCGGGTGATCTGCCAGTGTGCCCCCTGCACGCCATGGCAGAGGCCCACGGTGTGGATGCCGCCATACTTGTTGGCCGCCCAGGTGTTCATCGCCATGGGGTTGGCATAGTTGAGGAACAGCACGTCTTTGCTGCTGACCTCGCGCATGTCGCGGCAGAAGTCGAGCAAGGCCGGGATGCCGCGCTGGGCGTACATGATGCCGCCGGCGCAGATGGTGTCGCCGACGCACTGATCGACGCCGTATTTGAGGGGAATGTCGACATCGAGGGCGAAGGCTTCGAGTCCGCCCTGGCGGATGGTGCAGATGACATAGTCGGCGCCGTCGAGGGCGCGTCGGCGGTCGGTCGTGGCTTCGACGCGGGCGGGCAGCTTGTTGGCCTCGATGTCACGCCGGCAGAGCGTGGTGACCATGTCGAGGTTGTGCTGGGAGAGGTCGCTGAAGGCGAACGTGGTGTCGACCAGCTCGGGCACGGCCAGCACATCCTGCATCAGCCGCCGGGTGAAGCCGATCGAACCCGCCCCGATCATCGCAATACGAATAGGCATGACATCTCCGTGTCAGTCACAACAGCCGGGCGGCGCGGCGACATGAACCGCATGATGGGAAATCTGTGAACCGCCCGGACAACAGTGTTATCCCACGAAGTCGGCCACGCAACGGAACAAACGTGAAACGATGGTCTATTTGTGAATCCCCCTCCACCGCGGCATGATTGCGGAAACCGGCGGGTTTGCCGACAGCCCCGCCGATGAATGCAGTGCCGGTGGATGCACCGCCGACGGATACACTGCCCATGGAAGCACTGCCCACGGATAAACTGCCCATGGATACACTGGCGACGGATACACTGCCGACGGACACACTGG
>CAZBOE010000032.1:0-731 GCA_964493365.1 uncultured Tepidisphaeraceae bacterium
CGTCGACCTCGCGAACCATCTGCCCCTTGGCCAGCCCGCCGATGGCCGGGTTGCAGCTCATCTGCCCGACCCTTGACGGGTCGAGCGTAACCAGCGCGACCGTCGCGCCCATGCGCGCCGCCGCCCAGGCCGCCTCGGCGCCGGCATGGCCTCCACCGATCACCACAATGTCAAACCAGTCGACCATAGCCCCCCATCGTAGCCCAGAAACGGGGCGTGATCGCCAGGGTCGTCGTCTGGCATGCGCCGCGCATGGCGGCAGATGTCACACGCCGTGCTTGGCCTTCCAGCGGGGGTATGACGTTTCCAGCAGTTGTTTCGGCCAGTGCTTCAGCCAGCGATAGCCCATCCGCCGCTCCGCGCCGACCTCCATCAGGTCGTATTTCACCACGCCGTCGCGGTCGCAATAGATCGGGCGGTTGGTGCCGATTTCGTAGAACCGGGCCCAGATCGGCGGCGCCGCAGGGTCGTTGACCACCACGCGCTCTTTCTTGCCGGTGTCAGGGTTCGCCACGTCTTCGGTGCGGATGCCATGGATCTTGACCGCCTCAAACCACGCGACCGCCGAGGTGATCGCCTCGATCACCTGGGGCGACGGCTTCTCGATCGACATCAGCAATTCGACAATGCCCACCGACTCGGCGCCGCTGAGGCTCTCGAGCTCGTACGACCGTGCCGGCCTGGGGCGATAGTCGAGCTCGTCGTGCTGGGCACACCACGCGGTCAGCTTG
>CAZBOE010000032.1:741-27523 GCA_964493365.1 uncultured Tepidisphaeraceae bacterium
CTGACACTTGAGGATGCAATCGATCCCCTTGTCCCAAGCCGACTGCAGCGCCTGCTTCCGCCCGGGGTCAACGAAGGCGAAATCGGGGTTGTCGAGCACATCGCGGATGAAATACATCACCCGCGTCATCGAGCCGTCGTTAAACGTGATGTGCCGCTGATAGCCCTTGCCCGGCGGATAGCTCTGCGGCCAGCCGCCGGTCGGATACTGGCTCTCCAGGACGACATCGATCGCGCGGTTGATCGGCTGGACATAGACCGCGTCGCCCGTCGCGGTGTGGAACCGGGCCAGCAGCCTCACCTCGTTGAACGTGGCGCCGTTGTCGTAGGTGCCGTTGATCTGGTCGGGCTTCTTGTTGAGGGGCTTGGTCGTGTCGGTGTTCTTGGGCCATGTTCCCTGGGTCGACTGGTTGCCCATCACGATCCGGGCGATCTCCCGGGCCTCGTCGGTCTTGTACCAGTCGGCCGGCTCGAAGAGATACTTTGTCGGGCCCGAGCTTCCGGCCCTGGTCGGGGTCGCGCCAGTCTGGGCGATCACACCCGATCCGCCGAGGCCCACCACACCCGCCATGACACAACCGAGCAGCATCGACCGAAACGACATGGATATCCTCCTGCAATTCTCGGCAACCATCACAAGACATCCGGCGGCGAAGCCGACCCGCCTCACCATACTCACCGCTGCGATCAAGCGACACGCGATCCAACGCCCCGGCGGCGCGAAAACCCGCCCGATTGCGGCCTATCCAACAATTCCGACCGTTCCGTCAACCCCGCCCCGCCATGCCCACGAAGCCGGGCCGTCGGCTGCGCGGCGGGCTGCTTTGGGGCCCTGGCCTTGAGCCCTCCCCGTGGCCCCGCCGACCCCCGCGGGGCATGGCCGCGGTCGGCGGGTTTTTCGTCCCGGTCACGGCCGGCTCCCATCAATTCGCCCGTTTCTCCCTGCTTGCCCCCCATCGCCACCGCGTTTACCCTCCCCACTCCCGCGTCGGCAATCGTTCGCCTGCGCGATGATCGGCTGGCCACTTAGCCCCTTCTCACCATGAGCATCCTCGTCGACAAAGGCACCAAGGTCATCTGCCAGGGCATCACCGGCTCGGCCGGCGCGTTTCACACCAAGGCCTGCCTCGAATACGGCACCAAGATGGTCGGGGGCGTCACCCCCGGAAAGGGCGGCACGAAGGACGCCAACAACCTGCCGATTTTTGACACCGTGGCCCAGGCCGTCGAAGCCACGGGTGCCAACGCCACGATGATCTTCGTTCCCCCGCCTTTTGCCGCTGACGCCATCATGGAAGCGGCCGCCGCGGGGCTTCGCGTGATCTGCGCCATCACCGAGGGCATTCCCGTCCTCGACATGGTCAAGGTCAAGGAGTTTTTGAAGTCGCATCCCGATGCCACCCTGATCGGCCCCAACTGCCCGGGCGTCATCACCCCGGGCGAGTGCAAGATCGGCATCATGCCCGGCTACATCCACACCCCTGCCAGGCAGGCCAAGAGCGGCAAAAAGGTCGGCATCGTCAGCCGCTCGGGCACGCTGACTTACGAAGCGGTCTGGCAGTGCTCGACCCGCGACATCGGACAGACCACCTGCGTCGGCATCGGCGGCGACCCGGTCAAAGGCCTCGATTTCATCGACGTCCTGCGGCTGTTTAACGACGACCCCGACACCGACGGCATCATCCTCATCGGCGAGATCGGCGGGTCGGCCGAATCCGACGCCGCCGCCTGGGCGAAAGCCAACGTGAAAAAGCCGATGGCCGCCTTCATCGCCGGCCGAACCGCCCCGCCCGGCCGGCGCATGGGCCACGCCGGTGCCATCATCTCCGGAGGCGAAGACACCGCCGACGCGAAGATCGCCCACCTCAAGGCCGCCGGCATCGCGGTCGCCGACTCGCCCGCCACCATCGGCCACACCATGGCCCAGCAGCTCAAGCTCGCCTGACCCCAACGGCCGCGTCGTGGCCCCTGGGCCGGGTGGCCCTCCGGCCGGAAGACCCTTTGGTCGGATGAAACTTCGGTCGCGTGACCCGCTCCAGCCGGGTGACTTTGCGGCTGGGTGAGCCTGCGGCTGCGTGATCCTGCAGCCGGGTGGTACCGCAGTTGGGTGACCCTCCAGTCGGTTGATCGGCCGGCCGCGCGACCATCCAATCGGGCGATCCTCAGGTGGGCAAAAGCCTCGTCTCCCGACCTCGGCCGGGCGGCGTGAACGCCGTCTGGCGGGCGGATCACCCCGCCGAACGTGGTTTGACACCGCCGGCCGATAGTCTACACTTATCGATCCACGTCACGCCGGGCCCCGCCCGGAGCGGCGCGGAATTGTCCGGGGTGTGGCGCAGTTTGGTTTAGCGCGCTTGACTGGGGGTCAAGAGGTCGCAGGTTCAAATCCTGTCACCCCGATTTCCGTCGAACGAAAGCCCTCCGGCAGAGACCGGAGGGCTTTCTCGTTGTGGCCACGCGAGTTAGCATCACTCAAGAGCAGGCATCGTTTCAATACCACCGCAGAGGCGACTGGACTTGCCAAACGGCCCGAGGCCAGCTTGGCCCGATCGACGAAGGTGACCGCATGGGCCGCCTCAGACGTTACCACCCGGTGATAGTCCGGCAGCCCGCGGATCGGCCCAATTGCTGTTATGCGGCTGGAGCAACATGGCTCATCCGGTCAGTCCAAAGCCGCAGGCGTTCACGTCTGACAAGGAACGCGACTACTGGCACGAAGCGCAAGACATCGCCTATCGAGCCGGTGTCGCAATCGTCGAGCGTGACGGCGCCAGTTGGGTTGTGACACCGGAGGGCGAGAAGTTGCTTCATCGACCTTCCGAACCTGGTACCTTGTGGTGGCAGACTTGGTTGCGGCTGAAAGAGCAGTACCCGTCACTCTCTCGCCTTTGGGTCGGCGGGCGTGCCATCACCAAGCCCGGCAAGCCGTAGGCCATCCGCCAGCAGTATAACCCGCCAATGCAGCGGACCGGCCGCAGTCAAGATACGATGTGTTCGAGAGCTGGTCGTGCGGCCGGCCGCTGATCGGCCAATCGGTTATACCGCCATGGGGATCTTCTCCCGCATATTCGGTCGTTCAAAACGTATCAACGTTCTCGCGCCGCTGGATGCGACCAAGGGGTTGTACGTTTTGACCGAGAGCGTGCGCATCAAGTTCCGGCCGTCGCAGACGGTTCCCCCCGCACTTCGCGACGAGATTGTCGCTGTGTGCCGCGATGATCCGGCGGTGAGGTCGGCTTCGATTCTGGATGTGTTGGAGCAGCCAACGGGTGACCTCAAGATCGTCGTCACCATCAGCTTTGACAGTCCCGAAGTCGATCTCCAACGAGTCGCCCCCAAGTTGCAGCAAGTCTTTGTCCGCTACCCTGAATTCCGGAATCGCTTCTTCATCGGTGCGGACGTCGTGCCGCAGGCTCCGCCCGAAGCGGCGGCCTACCGGCGGGCGAGATAACCCGCCGATGCAGTGGATCGAGCCGGCGGGTAAGCTCCTTGTGGTTCGAAAGCCGGCGCGGTGCCGGCTCGGCCACTGATCGGCATTACGTTATGTCGGTGGAGGCGAGCGTGCGGCGAGTTCTAGTTGCGATCGGAGTCGCGATACTGCTTCTCATGGTCGCGGTGGTCGTCCTCGTCCGTATGAAAGGGCCGGCGATGCTCAGCAGTTTCCTCCCAACTCCCTCGCCCGATGAGATGTATCCACCCGCACCGGCGATGCCTCCTGTCGTAGCGGTGCCCGTCGAGGATCTCTTGGCGACATACGAAGCGTTCCTGAAGGCGAAAGCACCTTCGGTCCTTGCCGCGCTCCAGCCAGGATTGAGCGATTCAGAGATCGACAAGCTCGAAGCGGCTCACTCCATCAAGCTCACCAGTGACTTGCGGGCTCTTTACCGTTGGCGCAACGGAACTCCTCGAAGCGCCAACGTGGACACCTTCCCCAATCACAAGTTCGTTCCCCTCGATGTCGCGCTTGCGAATCGTGACGATCTGCGAAAGCAAGTGAAGGCCGGAACAGCGGAACAACAGCAGGCATATGCCGCATTCGCCGGGCATCGCGACGCATGGCTTGGGCTGATTGTGGACTTGGCAGGCGACGGTCACTTTTTAGATCCCGCCAAAGCCGAGTCGGAAGGCTCATTTTTCTTCTGCTTCAACGAAGACGGCAGTTACGTGTTTTACCCCGCGTTTCGGAACTACTTGGCGGCAGTTGTTGAAGGCGAGAAGACGGGTGTATTCGTCGCGGGAACGCGCGGCGTCGATACGGCGGACTTCGTCAAAGCGCATGCGTTGTGGCAGAAGTTCGGAGCAGCACCGCAGAGCTAACTCGGTCATCCGGCCACCGACATAACCCGCCGATGCAGTGGACCGAGCCGGGGGGAAAGATTCTTGTGGTTCGAGAGCCGGCGCGGCGCCGGCCCGGCCGAGGCGGCCGTATTCGAAGTCCGTCTTGAACGGGAGTGACTTCATGAAGGTGCTTGTCCCGTTGTCGGCCGAGGGGCTCGGTGGTCCATTCATCGAAGTCGAAGATGGCTTTGGCGTGCTCGCTGAGCGCGACAAAGCCGTCATCCTTGAATTTCATGAGAGACCACATGGCGTCGAATGGTTTAGCGATTTCGATTGGATGTACTGCCAGAAACAACACGCCCGCGACACCGTCAAGGTGATTCGGAAGGCGACCGACGAGGAGTGTAAGCTGTTTCGAATTCCCGTCTGGATTCAGGGCGAGGAAGTACCCAAGTGCTGCGGGCAACCCATGCACTTCGTTGGCCAGATCGACGATGACCGCATCTGCGCCGAACCGCCGCCAGGTGCAAAGATGTGGTGGCACGACGCCGCGAGCTTCTATGTGTTCACATGTGCGCAGTGCATGGCATGCAAAGCGGTCGGCCAGCAGTTTTAGGCTCGACGCGCAGATCACCTGCGCGGCCGGTCACAGTCCCAGTTCGCTCAGGCCGGGGTGGTCGTCGGGGCGGCGGCCCAGGGGCCAGTGCATGAGGCGGTCGGCCGGGTTGATCGGCATCTCGTTGATGCTTGCGATGCGGCGCTGCATCAGGCCGTCGCTGTTGAACTCCCAGTTCTCATTGCCGTAGGCCCGGAACCAGGTGCCCGCGTCGTCGTGAAACTCATAGGCGAACCGCACCGCGATGCGATGGCCGGCAAAAGTCCAAAGCTCTTTGATCAGTCGGTAGTCGTGTTCGCGGCGCCATTTGCGGGTGAGGAACTCGACGATCTGTTCTCTGCCCACGGGGAACTCGACACGATTGCGCCAGGGGCAGTCGGGCGTGTAGGCCAGAGCGACTTTCTGCGGATCGCGCGTGTTCCACGCGTCTTCGGCGAGCCGCACTTTGATGACGGCCGTCTCATGCGTGAAGGGCGGTGTCGGCGGGCGGGTCATTGTCGTCTCCCTGTTTCGGTGGCCATAGCACCCCCGAACCATCGCATCTCACGCCCGCCCACAAGCCCGGCGGGCGACGCTCCGACGGCGTCAACGCAGAGTGACACGCCATCGCCCGCGCGACTCTAGTCGTTAGAGTAACCCGGTCAAGCCGCAGCTTGACCAGCTGACCTATCCCTTATGATAACAGCGGCTCAAGCGGGCCGGCGATGAACCTGGCCGCGCCATCCGGCGACGATCACCCCATGCATTTCCCCACGCCCTACGACACCATCGGCACGATCCTGAATGTCCACGCGATGATCAGCGGGTTTATCGTTCAGACAGTTCAGGACATTCCAGAGAGTCGGATGGTCGAACAGCCCGGCGGCGTGGTCAATCACCCGGCGTGGACGCTGTCACATCTGAATGCCTATGCCGGCGTGTTGCTCGCGATGTTCGACGACCCCGACGCGCCGCCGGCCGACGCCGAGATGGAGCGGTTCGGCTATGGCACGATTCCCGTCCCCGCCCGCGAGGCCTACGCCACCGGGCGCGAACTGCTCGATCAATTCACCGATCGAAACGCGCGGCTGGGGGTTGTGGTCGCCCAGCGCCATGAGCGTTACTTCCCGATGGCGGCGCCCGAGAAGTTTCAGCCGTATTCACCGACCGTTGGGCATGTGGCCGTCACGTTGCTCGTGGCGCACCCGCCGCATCATCTGGGCCAGCTCAGGCAGTGGCGTCGCGCCGCGGGCCTCGCGGGCAAGTCGTGACGCTCTGTGAGGGCCGTTCAGTCCGCAGTCAAATCCACTCCGTCGGCCTTACTTCCTCGTATAGCAAACAAGTTCCCGAATCGGCGTTGGTGCCGCCTCAGCCACGGTGCCACGAGGCGAGTCGGCCGTTGACGCAGGATCACTCAGCGCTCGCTCGACGGGGACGGGGGCGGTTCCTGCCAGGGCGTCGGCTGCTCTGCGAAACGGGCCGGCATGGAGACGGGAGCGTAAAACAGGCTGGCGGCCGATCGCCCTGCATCGAATGCCCAAACGGCGCCGACAGTCGGGCGACCCATCCGAGGGAAGTGCGGGTGAGCCGAGGACTTTCGAGTCAGCGGCTGTTGGGCGAATAGCGGCTGTGCGGAAGTTTTTGGGGCGAAGGGCTGTTGTGCGACCGGCTGTCGGCTTGATCGTTCCGCCGCGGCGACGGCACGGCGACTCGTGGTTGGGCCGGCCGCGGCCACGGATGTCGAGGCGAGCGGCGCAGATGTCGAGGCAAGTGTTGCGGATGTCGCGTTGAGCGTTGGGGCCGTCTCCTGCGTTGACACGCCGTAGTTGCCGAGCAGCAGGCCCAGGTCTTCAAAGTCGACAACGCCGGAATGATCGAGATCGCCGTCGGCCCAGGCGAGTCCGGCCTGGCCATACGAGCCGAGCAGCGTGCCCAGGTCATCAAAGCCGACGACGCCGTCGAGATTGATGTCGCCCGTCAGCGCTCGCGTGATCACCACGGCCGTGCCGTCGACGACGACCGGGCTGGCCGATGACGACGACTCGATCAGGGCAAGCGACTGCCCGGGCGGCAGCGAGGCGCTCACGATGCCGGTGCCGGCGGTGATTCCCTCGCGAATCCACTGGCGCAGCTCAGCGATCGGGCTTTGGCCGGTGTAGTCGATGACCAGGGGCCCCTCGCCGATATCGAGCACACCGCCTTCGCTGACCGAGAGCGAATCGACATAGCTCGGCTGCGGATCACCCGGCGCGATGGTCAGTCGCCCGGCAAGGGTCACGGGCCCGACGTCGAGGCGGCCGACGGTCAACCGGTTAAACCGCCCGATCACGAGCGGCGCCGGGTCGGCCAGCACGCCGCTCACGGTGGCATGGAAGGCGACATGGGCGAAATCGGCCGTGCCCGTGGTCAGCGTGTTGTGGGTGGTGACCGCGAGCCCCGCGTTCGCGGTGGCGGGCAGCGAGACGTTGACCGGCTGGCCGACCTGTGTCCAGGTCGTGCCGTTGTGGGAGTAGAACGCGGAATACGCGTTGCCGCTGCGGGTCAGCCTCAGCCAGACCGGCGCGGACAGGCCGCCGACAAGGCCGGCGTCTTGCGCGTTCTCGCCGGGCGCGCCGCGGTGCAGGAACTGCACGCCGTTGGATGCCGTCAGCACCACCGCCACGAACCGGGCGCTCGCGGCCGTCCCGTCACGCAGCATGAGGCCCGCCTTGGCCCAGGGGAAGGTGTTTTGCTGAGCGGTCACCCGCGCGGTGATGCTACCGTCGCCGCTCATGCGCTGATAGGCGAAGTGGAACTGGTCGGCGCTATTCCAGATGTCAGACCCGTTGCCGCTCAACGAAAAGCCATCGCCCGACTCGCTGGCAGCGCCCGCCAGCTCGGCGCCGCCGACATCGATGCTCGTCCAGCCCGCTGGAAGCGGCTCGGCCGCCGGTGACAGGACGCTCCCGGGAATCACCTCACTGGGCGCGGTCTTGTCCTGTCCCGGCCGGGCCCAGCCGACGCTGACGCTGTCGCCCCCGCCGCCTTCCTTGTGCACAACCTCGAAGAAGTATTTTCGCCCGCGCATCAGCGCGATCGGAACCGACTTCTGCTCGCCATACTTGTGCCATTCGCGCAAGTCCGTCCAGCCCGGCACGGTGGCGATGGTCTCAAGATCGCGCGCTTGATCAGGCAGGCGGCTGAGCCTCAGTTCGACGTTGTCGTCGCCGCTGACCCAGAACGTGTAGAGCCCGTCGGCCGGCGCGGTGATGTAGCCGCGCGTGCGGCTCGCGTAGTTGTCGCCGCTGAACGTCCCTTCGAGCTGGCCGAGCGTGTTGATCTGGTCGGGCGGCCGGCCTGTCGGAATGTCAGCGACCGCGGTGCCGCCCACGTCTTTCCATATCTCCTGGTGGATCGTGCCGGTCTGGGCAAACGGATTGCTCGATGTCGGATCGAGCTTGATCATCAGCAGGCTGTCGGGCACGCCGATCGTCATCGACTGCGACCCGGCGCTGCCGCTCAGCATGACGTTGCTCGTCGAGTAGGCGCCGGTGCCGGGCGTCATCCGGTGCACGACGGCCGTCGCGCCCAGCGCGGTATTGAAGTTGAGCGTGACGTTGACGTCGGGGTTGTTGATGTCGCCGCCGCTGCTGTTGCTGACCGGGCGGCTCTGCCACAGCAGCAGGTAGAAGTCGCCGTTGGATTTCTGCAGGAGCTGGCTGCGCAGCGCGTCGTTTCCGCCGGTGAGGGTGAAGTCGAGCGTGCCGGGGTTGAAGCTGGGATAGTTCCAGAGGTTGGATGCGTTGTTCCAGGTGGCATCGCCCAGCGTGCCCAGGATGTGGCTCAGCGCCGCCCCGGCCGGCTGGTTATAGAGCTCGAAGCCCTCGTTGCTGCCGTAGAAGCTGAAAACATAGGTCCGCGGCACGCCCTGCTTGAAGTAGTCGGCGATCATCATGCTGTCGGCCTTGGCCTGCGCGGCGCGGCTCATCGGGCCGAAGCGGTAGGCGCTGTAGCCGGCTTCGCCGACGATGAAGCCTTTTTCCGGGCCATCCAGCGCCGCATCCATGCGGTGGCGCGTCGTGAAGAAGTCGTTGTAGCCGTTGATAAACAGCGGCGGATTGAGCGGCCCGGGGTAGTAGTGGATGTTGCCCAGGTCGGCCTTGGTCGTGCTGAAGCCGTGCCAGTCGCTGAAGGTGGTGGAGTAGATCGCCAGCGGCGTATCGCGGGTGGCGGTGTCGGCCTTGAGCGCATCCCAATAACCCGCCTGCGCGTTGCGGGCGACCTGCTCATAGCCGTTGCCGTAGAAGGCGGTGTTATCGACTTCGTTGTTGCCCTCGAGCAGCGCGATGCTGCCGGGCGTGTATTGCTTGAACCGCGCGACCAGATCGGCCGGCGTCGGCTCCTTGTTGATGGTCATAAGCCAGCGCAGGCCCAACTGGTCGTGTGCCTGGTTGTGTGTCGCGACCCAGTTGGGGTCTTCGTAGCGCACCAGCGCGGTCCGCACATGGCGGAAGCCGTAGTTGCGGAAGTTCTGGAAGTCGGCCAGCGTGTTGCCGCCGCCCCCGTTGAGCCCGACCGACTCGACAAACGCATCCGCGCTGGCCGCCGTCACCGCAGCCATCAGCCGGCGCGATTCAAGGCATTCGATGTCGACCGAGATCGAGCGCCTGACCGAAGCGCAACCGGCCCGTGGGCGAGCGCCTAACCACACAGATACCTCCTCGGACGTGGAACCTCGGCCAGGCCGCCGACATGCGGAAGCCCCACGGCAACCCGAAACCACCTGGTCCGCACTGGCTACCAGATGTGTCGCCGCCGCCAACCTCGCCCAGTCTGCGTCATAATCCCCGCAGTAACAAGGCATTTACTGGGCCCATTTTGGCCCCTTGGCGGACACGCCCTCAAGGACGGCGTCGCGTTGAGCCGGGGTGAGGCGGCCATCTCACCGGTCGTGTTGGCGCGCTGGCTTCATGTTGCCGGGCACTGGGGTTCCCCGCCGAATAGGACATCCGCCGACTCGGACGTCCGCCGACTCGGACGTCCGCCGACTCGGGGGCCCGCCGACTCGCCGCTTTCATCCGATCGGCCGCGCTCGTCGCCGACCCGATGCCGCCTGGCGAAACTGCGCGGATGACGCTGACGCCTCGGCACGCCCGGCTGCATTGGCATGAAAGGCAACCGGCCCGGGGCGCGACAGATGCGCGGCCCGGGCCGGTGTGACTTACCTTCGGTCGCCAAAGCGATCGCGATAAACGCCTTCACCCGCGGCGACGACGAAGCGCGATCACGGCAAGTGGGATCATCGCCGACGCGGTCGACGGCTCGGGGACAACGCTCGACATCACCGAACAAACATCGGTGTTGTCGATGTAGCTGCCGCGCCGCGGATCGGTGCCGTCAAAAAGCGAGGCGAACATCTCGCTGCCGACGCCCTTGGTCCACAGCGGGCCGAGTTCGTTGGTGTGGTTGGTGGTCCACCAGATCGCCTGGGGCAGCTCGCCGACGCCGACCGCGACAGGATCCTGCATGAAGACGGTGTCGCTGTCAGGACCGAGCAGCAGACCTCCGATGGCGTGCCGCCACAGCACCCGACACGAGCCCGCGCCGTCCTCGCGACAGCACACCCCTGCCCCGGGGATCACGCCGCGGCGCGACCGGCGAGGACGCTGAGCTCCTTCACGACCAGGTTCATGTTGCGGGCCTGCTGGTCGAGCTGTTCGGAGGCGTCGGCCGACTGCTTGGCGTTGTCGACGGCAGTGCGGGTGACCTCATCCATCTGCGAGACGACCGACTGCACCTGTTCGATTCCGCCGGCCTGTTCGCCCGTGGCGACGGCGATCTCCTCGACCAGCGCATCGACCTGCTGGTTGTGCTTGCGGATTTCCTCGAGCGTCTTGGCAACCTCCGTCGCCAGGGCGACGCCGTCGCGCGAGCTGTTGACCGACTCTTCGATGAGCTGGCTTGTGTTGCGCGCCGATTCGGCGCTGCGCAGGGCGAGGTTGCGCACCTCGGCCGCGACGACGGCAAAGCCCTTGCCCGCTTCGCCGGCGCGGGCGGCTTCGACCGCCGCGTTGAGCGCCAGCAGGTTGGTCTGGAAGGCGATCTCGTCGATCACGCGGATGATCCGGCTGGTCTGTTCGGCCGACGCTTCGATGCGGCGGATGGCTTGATCCATGCGCTCCATGGCGCTGGCGCCCGCGGCCGCGGTCTTGTTGGCGACGGCAGCGATCTCCCGCGCCCGCGCAGCCGCATCGGCATTGCGCTTGGTCTGACCGGTCAACTCGGCGAGGCTGGCGCTGGTCTGGGTGACCGCGGTCGCCTGCTGCGCCGCGCCTTCGGCAAGTGTCTTGGCGGCCGCCGCGACCTGTCCGGCGGCGGCGGCAGTCGCCTGGGCGCCGCCCTCAGCCTGTTCGATCGAGGTCGTCAGCCGCCGCGTGATGCCGCGGGTGATCCAGAACGCGATGCCGACCATCACCCCCAGCGACGCCAGCGAAAGGGTCACCAGCCGGCTGCTGAATGCCGAAAACGCCGACGCTTGCGCCGACGCCGCATCGGCCGACGCCTTTTCGATGGCGTCAGAGACACTGCCCATGCTGTCTTCGAGTTTCGAGAAAAGCTCGTAGAACCGTGGAAGCTCCCGCTCGGCGGCGGCGGCATCGGTGAACGCCAGCGGAACGATCCGCTCGGCTTCCTCCACATACGCTGCCAGGTCGGGCCCGACGCCGTCGAGCGCCGCGTTGACCTCCGCGCTCACATTGAGCTCACGGGCCTTATCGATGCACTCGCGAAACGTCTTGGCATGGTCGCTGAGATCCGCCTTGACCGCATCACGCGCCGCCGAATCGCGTGCGAGCAGCGCCGCCAGCACGTCGCCCCGGAGGGCGTCGTGCATCATGTCGGCCTCCATCTGATCGCGAAGCGCCTCGGCCGCCTTGGCCATGCAGGTCACCCCGGTGTTGATCTGTCGGCTTCCCAAGTAGGCGCCGGCGCCGATCACGCCGAGCGACAGTGCGCTGCAGGCCCCAAAGATCGCAAGGCGTCGTCCAATAGTCAGCTCCATGCGGTCATTCTCCGTGTGTCAAAGTGCCGCACTTCTTTTCGACGACGGAAGCACTCCGCTTTAATGCAATGCTTGGATTCGTGCAGATCTCTGCGACCGCTATCGGGTGTCCGATAATGGCTTGTCGGCCTTCGCGCCAACGCTGAGACGGGCGGCCCGGTATGCCGCCGGTGTCTGGGCGAAGTGGGCGACAAACCGCCGGTGGAAGTGGCTGGCATCGACAAATCCGAAGCGGCGGGCGATGGCCTTAATCGGGTCGGCCGACGAAACCAGCTGTCGCGCCGCGGCGTGCAGGCGGTGATTGAGCTCGAAGCGGCCGAACGAAATCCCCATCGCGCCGCGGAAGACCGCATCGAAGCGGCTGCGGCTCATCGATACATGCCGCGCCGCGGCCTCCGTCGGATCGCGGGATGCCTGCGACGAACACGACCGGCAGCGCCGACACCCGCCATCACCGCTCGATGTGCAGCGACGGCATCGACGTACCGCCTCAGGGCCTGGCTTGCGATGCCAAGTATCCCCAAACATAGGCGCTGGGCGCGAAGGTCTGTTGCGGGGTGTACTCGTTCTGGCAGAGCCAGTTCCACATGTCGATGTAGCTCTCCGTCACCGGCCACGCGAAGAACGCCGGTGTCATCTTCGACGAGTCCGGGAACTTCAGCCCGGTGTACCACCAGTTGTTATCGTGGTCGGAGGCGAACGACGCGTGAAAATCGAAGAGCCCATAGAGTGTGACGCCTGGGTGAGTCTTCTGGCCTACCTTGATCGCGTCTTCCTTGAGCACCCAAAACGGCTCGGCCGACCCCAGCCCGGTGGTGTAGCTCAGGTTGTCGGGGTTGGCTCCAAGTCCGAAGTGGCAGGCGTTGACCATGGTTGCGAGGTAGCGGGCATCGCCCGAGAGGTGGTGTGCGCGGACGAGCGGCGCGGAATCGACCGGGCCGGAATAGTATCCGAGCATCGGAGGCCGACCTGCTGTGGTCGAGGCGATGCCGAAGATGTTGCCCGCGGCAAAATCCACGCACGCGTCGGCGTCGTGTAGCACCGCACGCTTGGCGAGGACGCGCAGGGCAGGGTCGGCAAGATCGTCGGGCAGCGTCGTATAGACGAACAGCGCGTCGCGCTGCTCGCCTGAGTTGATGACGCGGTCTCGGTCTTTCAGGATCGAGTGCTCCATGAAGATCTCGAGATATGCGCGGTCGCCCGTCGAGCGATAGAGCTCGATAGCGGCAAGGTTGCGCTCGTTGTAGACCGCCCATCGATCCCGGGGCATGCCGGCAAACTGTTTCTCCGCCCACGCCATCGCCCGGCGCGCCGAATCAAGGTAGCCGCGCGACATCTCGGGCTTGAGGTCCTTTAGCACGTGCGCCGCGCGCGACGCAGCGGCGGCATACATGTAAGTGGTCCACGGGTCGGGGGCGTACGCATACAACGGGAGGATCTCGGTCCAGCTGGTGTCGCCCGCAGCGGGATGGGCGTCGGCTTCAATGCCGCCGCGCACGCCTCCGTCAGCGGTCTGAAGTCGCCGGTAGAAGTCGACGCACCACAGCCCCTCGTCAATCACATCGGGCAAATCGTTGGTCGTCTCGGGGATGCGCAGCTTGATACTGCCGAAGTAGGCGGGGTTGAGTTCATACAGTTCGAGCACCGTGCGCGGGATCGAAAGGTGCTGCGAGCGGCGGTCCCAGTCGCCAGCGTCCTGATAGCCGCCCCACGCGTTGGGTACGACCTCGTCGGTCACCGTCTCACGCAGCGCGGCAAACGAATCCTTGCCGCCGTAGTTGAGGCCCATGTCGGTGTCCATCAGCGTCGCTGTCGACTGGCGGATGACATAGCCGTCGTCGGGGTGGTGGCACCGGGGCCTGTAGAAGTCGGTGTATGGCGGCTCGAGGGCGATGCCCGACCGCTGGTGATACAAGCCCCACAGCGACGTGGAGAATGCCCGCTCCCAGACGCCGTGCCTGATGTCAAACGGGTATGAGCAGCCGACCCCGTCGACGAACACGCGGTATCTCCCGGGCGTGGTAAGGTCGGTGAAGTCGAGCCGGTAAGCCGGTGCGCCCAGGTGATTGCGCTGCGTGTGCATCTGCTCGGGCTTGTCGGCCGGCCAGTAGAGCGGAGCGGTGCCGCTGAACACCGCCTCCCCGCTCGACTCGTCGATCACCTTGAAATCGACAGTCGCGCCAAAGTCGACGCCCCCGCTGGCTCCGGTCCAGAGCGACACATAGGCATACTTGCGCGGGTCGCGCGGCTCGAAACCATTCTGATTGACATGGACGGCTTCCGACCGCGCGCTGCTCGGGTCATGACGATACCCGATCTCAGCGCGGTCGAGGTTGAGCGACGAGAGATCCAGGCGATAGGTCTCGCCCGCTTCGAGCCGCTCGGGCAGTCGCAGGTACACCGTGTGCAGCAGTCCGAGCCGGCCTTCCGATCGGGCGAACTGATTGGGCTTGGCCTTGCGGCTCACCGACAGCGGGCGGATCGTCCGCCCTGCCGTCAAGAGTCGATAGCTCTCGACGTCATCGGCGCGGGCGGTGTCGAGCTCGTCACCGCCGAAGCGGTCGGGGATGGTCAGCGTGTCGCGCTTGAGCCCGGTGACACGACCGACCATCTGACCGCCGCGCATGAGGCGAAGCTCGTAGACGATCCCGTTGTGCTTGACCTCGTCGATCCGGTCATCCGGCTGCGCGGTGTAGGGCTCCTGCCTGCCCAGGACGACGTGGCCCTGCTGGATTTGCACCGCCAGCAGATCCGGGCCCGCGGGCATCACCGCGACCAGCACCGGCCGGGTGTTTTCAACGGGCGCCGCCGACCGACCCGGCGCGTCCTGGAACACCTGTGTCCAGGCTGGCGACGCCGCGCCCAGCGTGATGACCGCGACCGCGGCCGACTCGAGCATCCACTTCACCGCTGAGCCCGACCTGCTGACTGACGATTTGCGCATGATGATCCCCGGTACTCAGAAGAACCGAATCAACCATTGAACACAGCGGCCCGGGCGACAGAGCACCTTTCGCCCGGGCCGCGACGGACGGGGTGCCTGATAACGCTCCGGCTTGCACGCACATGTGCATCGCTGCACACTTCGCGGATCAGCCCGATCTCACAGGCACACCCGCTGCCCCGATAGCCACCGGCATACTGGCGCATGCCGGTGGCGCGCTGGGGGTTAAAAACGCACTGGGTCAAAGCCGCATTAGCGGCGCTACCGCTTCTGCGAGATCGCGACGTCTGCCAGGCGCACCTCACCCAGCCGCTTGGATTCGACGTGACCGTCGGAGTAGAGCAGGTTGGTGGTGGTGTTGTTGACGTGACGGAATCGCATCATCGACACCCATTCGCCCTGGTTGGTGAAGTCGACGTTGAAGCGGCGCTGACCTTCGAGCGAGCGATTTGCGGCGCTGCCTTCGCCCGAGATGTCCAGCGGCAGCGCGAAGGCGTCGGGATCGCCCAGCCCTGCCTGGCCGAAGTGATCCCACCACTGGAAGCGCCAGCCGTCGCCGTTGTGGGCCTGCGGGAAGGCGCTGCCGTTATGCCAGTTTCGGATCTGCGGGCCGTCCCAGACGATCGCGGCGGAAGTGCCGTTGCGGATCGACGACAGCTTTCGCTGCGTCACGGGTTGGCCGGTAGTCGGGTGGACGCCGATCGTGGCATTGACGAACGCCCAGTCATGGCCGATGTAGTGGGTCGGGTTGTCGTTGCTGGTGCCGTCGTTGTAGGTGTCTTTGTCTTCCAGAACCGGGCTGAGCTTCCAGCCCGAGTCGGCGCGGACGAGTTTCTCATCCATGCCCAGCGTTACCGACACCGTGTGAGGCCAGTGAACAAACCCGTGCTGCCCCGGCGGAAGCTCCGAAGGGGGAATCTCGATCGACCCCCATGGGAGCAGATCGCGGTTGGAGCCGGCATAAATCGTCAGCGCCTGACCGATCTGGCGCAGCCGCGCCTGGCAGTCGATCAGGTTGGCCTGTTGCCGCGCCCGCCCCAGCGAGGGCAGCAGGATCGAGATCAGCAGCGCAATGATGCCGATCACCACCAGAAGCTCCACCAGGGTGAACCCCGGACCATGCGGACGATTGCCGCGAACAAGACGGGACATGTGAACCTCCATCTGCTAAGGCCTGATCCGCACAGAAGGCGGAAGTGCAGGCGGTTGGAAAAGACGTGACTCGTGCAGGCCGCGCCCAAACGCAGGGGCAGCGATGTGTCTGGTTGCAGACCGGTCAGGCGGCTACGGAAACACAGGCGTCGCCATCGACCCGTCTTCGCATTTGATCTTGGTCACTGCCGCCGCGGCGGCACGGTCCGACACGCGGACCCATTTTGCCTCGCCGGGGCGCTTCACCTCGCGTCCCGACATCGACGCCTCGATCTGCAGCCCCGTGTCAGGTGGCCCCCCCGACGCCGCGGCGGCGCTCAGCTTCTTGTGCATCTCGGGGGTGTATCGCTCCATGTAACCCACGAACTCCCTGTTCCCGCAGCGCCACACCGACGCCTTGACCGCCTGTTTGCCTTCGTGTTCGAACGGCGCAAGGTTGCTTCGAGCGGCACGGAAAAACGTCGCGCCGTCATCGGTAGTGAAATAATCCCACTCGGGCGGCTTCTGAGCGCCCCCGCTCCCGCTCTGCACGAAGATCATGACTGCCGAAATCACGATCATGGCGACGCCCGCCATTGCAGCTCCGCTTCGGTTGCCCTTCATGGCTTCGATCACGCCCATGGCATGTTCTCCTTCTGGGCCTGTGCCGTGCCGGATGTGAGGAGCCGGCTCGATGGCTCCATAGGGCACGACGGCCGCCGCGTCGGATTTGAACACTCGGAGGTTACCCCACCTTCTCAAGGAAAACCTGTCGACATTGGAAAGCCGTTTGTCTAAAATGGAAGAATGTCGCCGGGTGGTGAACAATTTCTAAGTGCCGGTGTCGGCAAGAGTAATTTGCCTTCCACGACAAACCCCAGCAATTTGCGGCAAGCCCACGAGGCGGTCTACGTGCCGGCTCGCCCGCACGCGGCGCGCTCGGTCCTGCCTGACAGCAACCGCGTCAAGGTGATGGTCACGATGCAGCACCTGCCCGAGAGCTATATGCGCGGTCTCTGGCGGCACCTTCAGACCGAGCGCGACTGGACGATGCAGCCGTCGCCTGTCGCTGTCGACGATTACGGGCGGCCCGTCCAGATCGACGACGATCTGGCGCGGCTCGCGGTGCCGTCGACGCTCGGATGGGCCGACGCGATCGTCTGGTGCGTCGGCTCGACCGCGATGGCCGACTTCATGAAAAAAGTCGACCGCCCGGTGGTCAACATGTGGCAGTCGGCCCCGGCGATTGAGGCGGGCCTGCCCACCGTCTGCACCGACAACCATGCCGCGGTCCGCATGGCGGTCGAGTATTTCCGCTCGATCGGCATGGCGTGGTACGGCTACCTGCCGTGGCCCAACGCGTGCGACAACTGGGCCCGTCAGGAAGGCTTTGTGCAGGCGACCGAGGCACTGGGGCTTGCGCGAAAGAGCATGATCGTTGATTGTCCGCTCTACAGCAGAGACACCACGCAAGCCGGCATCATCGAGCAGGGCCAGGTGCTGCGCGATCTGCCCAAGCCGATGGGGTTGATCTGTTTCGCCGACTGGCTGGGGGGGCTGGTTCTCCACGCCATCCGGGTGGCCAACATCGACGTGCCCAACGAAGTGGCGGTCATCGGCATCGATGACAGCGATGTGATCTGCGACACCGCCCACCCCACGCTTACAAGCGTCGACATCGCCCAGACGCGGGTGGGATATGAAGCCGCGCGGCTCGCCCAGCGGCTCGAGCGCGGCGAAGAGCCGCCCAGGCACCCGATCCTCATCCCCCCGGTCGGCGTGATCGAGCGGATGTCGACGCAGGTGCTCGCCACCAACGATCCCCACGTGGAAGCTGCTTTGCGGTACATCCGCAAAACCGAGGTTGCGCGAGACCACGTGCGCCTGTCGGCGGAACAGGTCGCCGACGCGGTGGGCGTCTCGCGCCGCGGGCTTGACGCCAAGTTCGTCAAGCAGCTCGGGCACACCGTCAACGCCGAACTCGACAGCCGCCAGGTGAGGTTCGCGCTCACGCTGCTCGCGCGCACCGACCTGCCGGTCAGCGAAGTGGCGATGCGTGCGGGGTACAAAACGCTCTCGCACCTGAGCCGCGTGGTCAAAGGCCACACCGGCCGATCGCCCACCGCATACAGATCATGGGTCAAGGTGTAACGACACGCCCGAAGCGACTGCCCCGACGCGACCTGCATCTGCGACCTCGAAGCGTGGCGGGCGCGCGAATCGTGATTTCATAAACCCATTTAAAGGCAACACTTATCAAATCCACCCGATTTGCCGGCCGATAGAGGGTTGACGGGATAGGAGATTCACCTAAAGTGCGGCGAACCGGGCCGTCGCTTCGGGTCTGGTTTTGACAGGGGAGCCGCCGCACCGGCGGCCGCAACCGTTGACGATCAACCCACCGCCTCTCTGCCGGCAGGCCTGCGTGAGGTTGATCGTCTGAGCCTGACAACGGCTTGTAGACCACGCGTCCTGCGGGACGGCGCGCTTCCGACGTTTTTGCCGTGTCGGAGGTCCCGCCGAACCGGTCGCCGGGCGCGAAGGCTTGGCAGGTGTGAGCCCATGAGAACGCTGACATTCCTGCTCGATTGCTCGACCTGCCGGGTGCGTGTGCCGCCATAGCAGAGCGGCGCCATCCGCCCAGATGGCTTGATCTCGACGTTTCTGCATCGACTCTGTCCGACAACACCGCGACGCGGCGTTGAAAGGGCGGGTCGTTTTCACCGGCGGCAACCTTTACCAGCGACCATTTTCAGAAAGGCCGGAGGCCGACATGCACAAGAGCAACGACAGCGTCTTTGTCCCGCCCTACACGATTCATTTTCCCCAGACCGCAGACCTGATGGATCAGGACTCGGAATACTGCGAACTCGAGGTGGGCGGTCAGCGCCAGCGGCTCCGCCTGCACGACTATCACGAGATCTACAACCGCCCGGGGCTGTATGAGCATCTCTTCTATGAGCGGCTCAAGTGCACATCGCCGGCCGTGGTGGCGGGGCTGCTGAGCGGCTCGCTCGCCGAGCGCGAGGTCGATGCGTCGAGCCTTCGGGCGATCGATGTCGGCGCGGGCAACGGCATGGTCGGCCAGGAGCTTCGCAACATCGGTGTGCGCACCGTGGTGGGCGTCGACATCATCAGGCAGGCCAGGGCGGCGGCGCTGCGCGACCGGCCGGGCGTGTATCACGATTACCTCGTGGCCGACCTGACGGCGCTGTCGCCCGAGCAAGAGGCGGCGCTGCGGGCGATCAAGCCCAACCTGCTGGTCACGGTGGCGGCGCTGGGGTTCGGCGACATTCCGCCCGAAGCGTTTGCGACGGCATTCAACCTGATCGCCGACGACGGCTGGATCGCCTTCAACATCCGCGACCGCTTCCTAAGCCGGCGCGAAGGGACGCCCTTTTCGCGACTCATCGACCGCATGATGCGCGACGAAACCCTGGTGATCGATTCCTGGAAGCGCTACGTCCACCGCATCAACGTCCGGGGCGAGCCGATCGAGTATGTGGCGCTGGTGGCGCGCAGGCATGGCGACATCACGCCATCGATGCTCGCCGACGCGCATCGGGGCGAGAAGATCGACATGCCCGCGACGATCGAACAACAGGCCGCGCCGGCGGCGCTTCCGGCAGGCGTCGCGACACCCAAATCCGCGCGGAAGGCGACGGTCCACGCATGATCGAGTTTCACCACGTGTGCAAGTCTTACCAAACCAGCCGGCGCGGCGCAGGCGGCGCGCCGGCTCGTTCGGCCACGCCAGGCCACGACGAGCCGGGGCTTGCGCTCGATGACTTTTCGCTCACCATCGAGCGCGGACAGGTTGTCGCCATGGTCGGCGAATCGGGCTCCGGCAAAACCACCGCGCTCAAGCTGATCAACCGGCTAATCGACCCGACCTCAGGCCATGTGCTGGTCGAAGGCAACGACATCCGTCGCGAAGACCCCGTCAGGCTCAGGCGGCGGATCGGCTACGTTTTTCAGCAGATCGGCCTGTTTCCGCACATGACGGTGGCCGACAACGTGGCGATGACCCCGCGCCTGCTCGGCTGGGGCGCGCGGGAGATCGCCGGGCGTGTCGATGAACTGCTGTCGATGGTCAACCTTCCGCCGGCGGAGTATCGGCTGCGGATGCCGAGCCAGCTCTCGGGCGGGCAACAGCAGCGTGTCGGCTTTGCCCGCGCTTTGGCGGCCAGGCCGGGCATCCTGCTGATGGATGAACCCTTTGGCGCGCTCGACCCGATCACGCGCGAGCAGCTTCAGGACGAGTTTCTGTCGCTCCACCGCGCGCTGGGGCTGACCTCGGTGATTGTCAGTCACGACATGACCGAGACGCTGCTGCTGGCCGACCGCATCGCGGTGACGAAGTCGGGGCGGCTCCTTCAGGTCGGCACACCCCACGAGTTGTTGACCGAGCCGGCACACCCCTATGTCACCTCGCTGCTGGAGAGCCCGCGCCGACAGGCCCAGCGTTTGACGGCGCTGGCGTCTTGACCGCCACGGAACCGCCACGGATATGCGACGTTGCCGCGGCGGCACGCCGGCCGCCGGGTCAAACCCCTGACTGGGCAGCCCACCATGACACGCAATCTCTCCGACATCCTCGCCCTGCTGCCCGACTTCTTCGCACAGCACCTCCTGCTCAGCCTGACGGCGCTGGCGATCGGGCTGGCGATCAGCCTCCCGCTCGCGGTCGTCACCACCCGGGTGGCGGTGCTGCGCGGGCCCGTGCTGACGGTCGCGGGCGCTATCCAGACGGTGCCGAGCCTGGCGCTGCTGGCGCTGATGGTGCCGCTCCTGGGCATGATCGGCTTCGTGCCGGCGCTGATTGCGCTGGTGCTCTATTCCATGCTGCCGGTGCTGCGCAACACCGTGACCGGCATCCTCGGCGTCGATCCCGCGCTCATCGAGGCGGCCCGGGGCGTGGGGATGACGCCCATGCAGACGCTGTGGAAGGTCGAGCTGCCTGTCGCGGCGCCGACGATCATCGCGGGCATCCGCACCGCCACGGTCTGGGTCATCGGCATCGCCACCCTGGCGACACCCGTCGGCCAGACCACGCTGGGCAACTTCATCTTCGTGGGCCTGCAGACCCAGAACCAGACCGCCGTAATCGTCGGGTGCGTCGCGGCGGCGGCGCTGGCGCTGCTGCTCGACGGGACCATCCGACTCATCGAGACCGGCAGCGCGCGGCGCAGCCGGACCCTGCAGGTCTCGGGCGTCGCTGCGCTGGCGCTGCTGACCGTGGTCGGCCTGACCCCGCTGATGATCGACGCCGCCCGCAGCGATGCCCGCCCTGTCGCGGTCATCGGGGCGAAGACCTTTACCGAGCAGTATGTGCTGGCCGAGGTGATCGCAAAGCGGCTGGACGACGCGGGATTCCGCACCAGCACACGCTCGGGCATGGGCTCGCAGCTTCTCTTCGACGCGCTCTCCAGCGGCGCGGCCGACTGCTATGTCGACTATTCGGGCACCATCTGGGCCAACGTCATGCAGCGCACCGATCACCCGCCGCGCCGACAGATGATGACCGAGATGAAGCGATGGCTGTCGCGCGAGCGCGGCGTGGCGCTGGTCGGGCGGCTCGGCTTCGAAAACACCTACTGCCTGGCGATGCGCCGAAGCCAGGCCGACGAGCTGGGCATCCGCAGCATCAGCGATCTGGCGCGACACGCGCCCCGACTGGTCATCGGCGGCGACATGGAATTCTTCGGCCGACCCGAGTGGGCCGAGCTGCGCGACGCCTACAAGCTCGCCTTCCGCCGAAACGTCGGCCTCGACGCCTCGATCATGTATTCCGCCTGCGCCGGCGGCCAGGTCGATGTGATCTCCGCCTTCAGCAGCGACGGCCGGATCGCGGCGTTTGACCTGATCGTGCTGACCGACGACCGCGGGGTGTTTCCGCCTTACGACGCGGTCGTGCTGATGTCGGCGCAGGCGGCCGCCCGCGAAGACCTGCGCCGGGCAATCCTGCCGCTGATCGATTCGATCGACGACGACACCATGCGCCAGGCGAACAAGCTCGTGGATGTCGATGGCCAATCGCCCGCGGCCGCGGCGCGGTTCATCCTCTCGGGCATCGCGGTCGGTGAGCCCGGCGATCGGCCGACACCGCCCGCGGCTGGTCACGACGAAGCCATCGAAGCGTCGGCCGTGCCCGCGGGCCTGTGAGCCAGCCAAGCGCGCCGGCCACCGCCCGTTGCCGCGGGGCGCGGCGCGCTTGAGCGCGCGAGCGGACGCCCATACAACTAACAACTAGGTAACGAACCGACCAACACAGGATTGCACGCCATGGCCACCAAGATCGCGCTTCAGCTCTACACGCTCAGGGATTTCTGCAAGACCGCCCCCGACTTCGCCGCCTCGATGAAGAAGGTTCGCGAGATCGGGTATGAGGCGGTCCAGGTGTCAGGGCTCGGGGCGGCCATCACCATGCCCGAGGTGCGCAAGATTCTCGACGACAGCGGGCTCAAGTGCGTCGCCACCCACTGCGGCATCGATCGCGTGCGCGACAACCCCCAGTCGATCATCGACGACCTCGACACGCTGGGCTGCCGCCTCACCGCCATCGGCGGCTTCTGGCCCAAGGGCGATGTCACCGCCCAGACCTGGACCGATTTCGCCCGCGAATACAGCGCCGCCGCCGCCAGGTTTGCCGCCGCGGGCAAGCTGCTGGGCTATCACAATCACTCGCACGAGCTCGCCAAATACGGCGGCCAGACCGCGCTCGACCTGCTGTTCAAGGGCTTCTCCAAAGACGTCTGGATGGAGATCGACACCTACTGGATCACCCACGGCGGCGGCGACCCGATCGCCTGGGTCAACAAGGTGGCCGGGCGGATTCCCGCGATCCACCTCAAAGACATGGCGGTCACCCCCGACCGTCAGCAGGTGATGGCAGAAGTGGGCGAAGGCAACCTCAACTTCCCCGGCATTTTCCAGGCCGCGCGGGCCGCGGGCGTCGAGTGGTACATCGTCGAGCAGGACTCCTGCCAGCGCGACCCGTTCGAAGCGGTCGCGATCAGCCTGCGCAACGTCAAGGCGATGGGCCTGAGCTAAGGCTCGGCCTCACGGCAACATCACCGGCCCGCCGCCACCGGCCCACCACCTGCGCGAGAGGGCCGAGCAGACCGCAAGCGCCTTCGCGATCGGGTTCGGATGCCCGGGGGCTGCCCTGCGTGAGAGCCTGACGCCAGCGTCATCGGAAGCCCTGCGTGGCGGGCAACAACGGGTTTGAGCGCCCTGTATCCCCGGCGGCCGATGGATTGTCTTTGGCCGGTGCAGCGCACGCTCGACCGCCGCACATTAGACTCCCTGCCATGCTGGGTTGGATCAAGACACTGCTGGGCCTGCCCGACGACGGCGGCGGCCTGACGCGCGGGTCGCGGGAGCTGGCCGACCGGGGCGAGAACACGGCCGCCCGGTTTCTGCAATCGCTGGGCTACAAGATCATCGCTCGAAACGTCCGCCTCGAGGTGGGCGAGATCGACATCGTCGCCCGCGACGGCAGGACGCTCGTGTTCGTCGAGGTCAAGACGCGGTCGTCTGACGACGACGCCTCGCCCGAGTCGGCGGTCGACGCCGACAAGCAGCACCAGGTGACCAAGGCCGCCAAGGTCTACCTCTCACGCTATGGCACGCCCCGGCCCCCCGCCCGCTTCGATGTCGTCGCCATCGTCTGGCCGCCGGGACGAAAGCCGCGAATCACCCACCACCAGAACGCGTACGAAGTCTCGTTCTAGTTCGGCGGCCGGCGGGCATGCCCGAGAGGCCGGTGGCAGCCCCCGGAAGTTAGGGGCAGACCGGATCGGGCGGTGGGCAGTTAAAGCGCGGCGCGACCGGTCGGCGGACCATGGGCCGCCAAGCCCGCACCGAGGCTCACGGCAAGCCCGGCTCGCCAGGTCAAAGAACCACGCACACCGCCCCGTCGCACTGACTTGTCATGCACATTTTGACTGCAACCCCAGCACACCCATGATCGACTCCCACTGCCATCTCACCGATCCGCGGCTCGAGTCTCAGTTGTCGCAGGTCGTCGCCCGCGCCGCGTCAGCGGGGGTGGACCGGCTCGTCACCGTCGGCACGACCCCGCTCGACGGTGCGGCGGCGCTCGACGTGTGCGCCGCACACAGCAATGTGCGATTCACCGTCGGCATCCACCCCAACCACTCGGGCGACTTCGACCTTGACGATGTCCGCGAGCTCCGCGCATTGGTCGATCACCCGCGCCTCGTCGCGCTGGGCGAGATGGGACTCGACTATCACTACGACCGCGCGCCGCGCGACCACCAGGCGGCCGTCTTCCGCCGGCAACTGTCGCTCGCCCGCGAGGCGACGCTGCCGGTCGTGATCCACAGCCGCGAATCGACGGCCGACACGCTCACGATCCTGGCCGAGTTTCCCGAGGTGAAGTGCGTCTTCCACTGTTTCACCGGCACGCCGGCCGAGGCACAGGCGATCGCCGACCGCGGATACTACGTGGGCTTTACCGGCCCGCTGACCTTCAGGAAGAACGACGCGCTCCGGGAAGCCTGCCGGCTCGTGCCGCGCGACCGCCTGATGATCGAGACCGACGCCCCCTATCTCTCGCCCGAACCTCACCGCTCACAGAAGGTCAACGAGCCGGCGCTGGTGATTCACGTGGCGCAGACGATGGCGCAGGTCCACGGCGTCAGCCTCGCCGAGATCGACGAGCTCACGACCGCCAACACGCTGGCGCTTTATCGCTGGCTTTAGGAGAGGCCCTGCCTGCCGGGCGCTCAGGCCGACATCGAGATGCTGGCTTCCATGCGCGAGCTGGGGGCGGGCATGTCGATCTTGGTGGCGGCGCGGGCCGCCTTGGTCTTGCCGAGCTGATCGAGCAGCAGCACCCATGTCTCGCGCTGATATCGCAGCACCTCGAGCGCCTCGTCGAGCGCTTCCACCTTGTGCTCGATGTTAGCGTCGATGAGCTTGCGATAGGCAAAGCTATAGAGGGCCGAGAGCTTGTCGCACAGATCGGGTGAGACGTCGCGCCGCAGCGAACATTGCAGTTCGAGCACGATCTTCTGCACCTTGATGATCAGGGTGTAGCTCTCTTCAAACTTGCGGTTGTGCAGCGCCAGACGGGCCTGTTCGCCGAAGCGGATGGCGCCGTCATAGAGCATGAGCTGGAGCTGCTCGGGGGTGGCGGTCAGCACTTTTGCCCGCAGATAGCTCTGGGCGGCCGAGGGGTTCATTCCGCTGGTGTCCTTCGCCGATTGTCCCTTGGTCGGGGAGGCGGACGGCGAGTATGGAATTCATCTCCGGTGGCGTCCGTGCGACCGCTTCCCTGCACCGGCACCGAGAGACCCGCTCCGTGGGTCTGTTGCCGGGCACGCGCCCTGCTCGGGTGTTATCGGCCAACCGGTGGCCGGGCTTTGAGGCGGGCAGCGCTATTTCGTCATGCCCGGGAAACATTCACCCCCACCTCAAACTCCCGACACCGCCTCGAGGGAGACGCGTCCGATAAACAGCGACACGGCGCGGCTGATGCGCATGACGCATAGCCGCCGCACGATCCGACTCCCCCCGCAGCGGCCTCGCCCCGCGGCAGCCCCTCCCGCTTCGAACGAGCCCCACTCCCACCGCCATCTGCATCGGCCCGCCCCCAGGTCTGTTCCGCCCGGCTGTATCCGGCGCCACATCGGTCCAGCCGTCCGGCGCGAGCGCCCCGTGATTGCGCGGTTACACTCCCCGCCCATGGCAAAGCCAAACCCCCAGACCCGGCCGCCGGTCGAGCCAAACCGACTCTCCCACCTCAGCCCGGCGGGCGAGGTGACGATGGTCGACATCTCGCACAAGGCCGCGACGCGACGACGCGCTGTCGCGCAGGGCGGCGTGGTCATGCAGGCCGCCACACTTCGGGCCATCACTGAAGGTCGCCTTCCCAAGGGCGAGGCTCTGCCCGCGGCCCGCATCGCCGGCATACTCGCCGCCAAGCAGACCGATCGCCTGATCCCGCTGTGTCACGGCTTGCCGCTCGACTCGATCCCGCTCGAGTTTGTCATCCCCGCCGCCATCGGCCGGGGCGACGACACGGTGACGCTCGGCATTCTCGCGTCGGCCGTCACCACTGCCCGAACGGGCGTCGAAATGGAAGCGCTCACAGCCGTCTCGCTGGCCGCACTGACCATCTATGACATGACCAAGGCGGTCGATCAGACCCTTCAGATCACCCAGATCCGCCTCGTGAGCAAGACCGGGGGCAAATCCAACTTCGATTGGCCCGCTGATTTCGGCCCGCGCAAGACGCCCGATGCCCGGCCCGCCGTCTCGCTGAGGCGCAAAAAAAGCACAGGCTCGCGGGTCGGATGACGCCGCAAGCCTGTGGGTGGCCGACGGTAACCGCCGCACGCGCGATGACGTGGACGGCTACCTCTGTACTGCAAACCGAGCACCGTTCACCACACGGCTCCGCGACGGAAACAGCATGGCACCGCGCCGCAGCCCGGGTTTCGCCCGACTCGGCTTTGCCGCTGGTGTGGCGATCAGCGAGCCGGCGGCGTGCTCGGACGGGTGGCCGGGTCGATCACATCGGCGGCCTCACGACGAATCTCGTTCGTCTCGCGCTCGAGGGCGTTGCCGGTCTGGGTGGCGGTGTTGCCAATACGGTTACCCACGTTCTGGGCGCCCGATTCGATGTTGTTGCCCAGTTCGGCCGAGCCGCGCTGCACGTCGTTGGCGGCTTCGCGGGCACCCGACTCGATGCGTGCGCCCGCCTCGCGGGCGTCGTCGCTCAGCGTGCCGGTCGCGCCGGGGTTGGCCGGTGGCGGCGTCGCCGG
>CAZBOE010000032.1:27559-30557 GCA_964493365.1 uncultured Tepidisphaeraceae bacterium
CCATGTCGTCAGCTTCGGTGTCGCAGCCGATCACGCCCACTCCCAGGCTCAGACCAAGGATGGCGGCGGTCGAGACACTAAACAGATTGCGAATCTTCACAGGGGTCTCCTTTCGTTAATGCAACGGGAGACCACCCCGCAAAGCCCGCGCCCCGCGACTCAAACCCGGTCGGATAATGCTGTGAATGATCCAGTGAGAGCCGCCGACCCGTCACGCGGCGCGGCGCCCGCAAAACGGCGCATGAGCTGCGGCGTCAGCGGAGCCAGCCGCATCGGTCATCGCTTCGGCTATGCCGACAGCGTCTGCTTGCGCAAGTGCCGGTCCTGCGCTCGAAGCACCTCGCCGATCAGCCGGATCAGCAGCGATTGCGGCGTGCGCTGGCCGCCGGCGGCAAGCCTCGTGAACTGAAGCCCGACCTTGCCGCTCCGGGTCGACAGCGGCTCTCGCGGGTGAACCACCTTCACCTCGGCCAGCAGCACCAGTTCACCCTTCGAAATCTGCAGGCGCAGACGGTCGCCCGGGGCGATCTCAGGCGGCAGGTCGTGCTCGCCCCAGACGGTCAGACCGACGCCCTTGAGAGACACATCGCGCAGCTGCGCGCGGATCTCTTCGGCACCCGAAGGCGCCACCGTCAGGTCTTCGCCCTCTTTCATTTTCCACAGCCGAACATTCATGCCGCTCTCGGGCGGCACGTCAAACCGCTCGGCCGTGCGTCGCTGCACCGCCTTGATCTGCAGCGGCATCGACATCAGCAGCACATCGCGGGTCTGCCCGCCGAGCTCGACCCCGCTGAGCCGACGGAAGATCGGCGCTGCCAGAAGTATCTTCGCGCCGCTCCCGTCTCGAAAACTCAGCCCGCAGGCGACACGCGATTCAATCGCCTTCGCCAGATGGTCGTCTTCACCTTCGACAGCCTCGATCAGAAAGCCGTCGCGGCATCGCGCCAGAAATCGGGAGCGGTGATGGCGGAAGGAGCCACTGCGCGGAAGCGAGAGCACCACAGCGTCACCGCGGTCGATGGCCTCGTACAAAAGCATCAGGTCGGCGTCCTGCATGGGTGAATCTCTGCCCGCGATATCGGGCCGGCGATACTCAACCTTGATATCTCATTTGCGCCAGTAGACGTAAAGGAGAATCAGCGCCGCATGCAGCGCGGTCATAATCGCGATTTTCCCGAGGAGATCGAGGATGTGCTCTGGGATGGCGGCGAACAGTCCGTCAATTTTTCGGACCGGGTAAGACAGGTAATTTCGCCACGGTGTCGCAGGCCTGCGGTCCATCGCCGCAAGAAACGGCACCCCCGGGCCCGCCTCCGCGGCGTCACGATCTTGCGTCCCGCCCCCGCTCGCTTGGGCCGATCGCAGGCGCGGCTCGCTTCCCGAGACCTCGCCCGCCGCCGAGCCGATCAGCGCGCCACGCTCCTGCGCAGACATCTGCGCATCGGCGTCGATGCCCTGGGCGCCTTCGCCCTGCTGGCTCTCATCCAACTCATCTTCGCCCTGCGTCGAGCGGTGGAGCTCGGTGACCAGTTCGTCAAGCCCTTCGGTCTCCGGCGCTTCCGACGCCTCGCCCTCGCCGGCCGCGGCATCCGCACCGACCGCGTCAGCAGCCTCGTCGGCCACACCAGCCTCATCAGCCGCCGCGACATCGTCTGCCTCAGCGTCGGCCGCGTCAGGTTCGACCTCGGCATCGTCGACCGCAACCGAAGCGGTCTCGACCCCCTCTTCATCGCTGGTTGCATCGGTCAGTGCGTCTTCGGCACCGTCCGATGTTTCGGCTTCGGCCATCCGGTCGGCCTCGGCCTGCGTGGCGTCTTCGACCACATCGGCCGCGCTCTCCGCGGCGTCGTCGGCCGCGCCGTCGACCTCATCACCCACCGACACATCGCCCGCCAGCTCCTCCGTTGCCGACTCATTCGCCAGCGCGTCGGCCGACGCGGCGTCATCACCCTCGAACGTGTCGAGGGAACCGTCTTCGGCAGCCGTCGCATCATCGACAAGCGGCTCCGCCGCGTCATCCGTCTCGGAGCCGACCTGGGCCTCATCGACAGCCGTCGCCGATGTGCCGCCATCGGCTGCGTTTTCATCCCACCGCGCCACCGGGGTCGGCGACAGCGGGTCGTATTTGAGCGCCTCATACAACTGATCGAGCGACTCTTCAAAAACGATCGGCTTGCTCCGGGGCATCGCCCGGCGGATCTCCTGAGCCTCCATCGGCGGCAGTTCAACCTGCAGCGCCGAGTGAAGCGCGTCGAGCTGGGCTTGGATCGCCGGATCGAGCGGCTCCTCCCGGCCCGCAGCGACCGACGCGGCCGCCGAGGTCGCCACCGCTGTCACCGCGTCGGACGGCGCCGGCGCGACGTCAGGTCCGCCCGAAGCACCACCACCGCCGGTGAGCTCGGCAAACAGCGCATCAATCCCCGCCGCGTCGACGAGGTCTTCAGGCGACGACGATTGGGCGCCCTGTTCGGGCGGTTTCTCGACCGCCTTTGCCGGTTCGACAGGTTCGGGCGCCGGCTCAGGAGCCGCCTCTTCCGGGGCAGGGTTCGGATCGCCCGCGAGCAGCTCGCGATAGAGCGCATCGAGCATCTCCTCCTGCTTGGTGTTGACAGGCTTGGGTGCCTCGGCTTTGGGCGTCGGGTCGGCGGTGAGCTCGCGATAGAGGTCGTCGAGCAAAGCCTCTTCGGCCGCCGTCGGCGCTCGAGACCCCTTCACCGCCGTCGCGGAAGACTTCGCCGCTACAGGCGTCGCCGCGGCCGGCTTCGCGGGCGCCACGGCCGGCTTCACCGGGGCCGACTTCGCCGGAGCGGCGGTGACCGGTTTGGCCGGCGCCGGTTTACCCGCCGCCGGTTTCGCAGGTGTCGCCTTGGCAGCGACCGAACTGGCGGCGGCTGAACTGGCGGCGGCAGGAGTCGGGGACGTCGGTTTCGAGGCACCGGGCTTCGCCGCCGGCGCTTTGGCTCCGGCAGCCGCCGCGCCCTTCGGGTCGGCCGCTCCC
>CAZBOE010000033.1:0-16383 GCA_964493365.1 uncultured Tepidisphaeraceae bacterium
TATCGCAACTACGTCATCGGCGACGACCTGCGCTTCATCGACTGGAACATCTACGCCCGCCTCGACCGGCTGTTTCTCAAGCTGTTTCTCGAAGAGGAAGACCTCTCGCTTTATGTGCTGATCGATGTCAGTCGCAGCAGCGACTACGGCAACCCGCGCAAAAGCGACTACATGAAGAAGCTCGCGGCCGCCCTCGGCTACATCGGGCTGGTCAACTATAACCGGGTCAACATCATCGCGCTGGGCGAGAGCGTGGTGGCCGAGACCGGTCCGCTCCGCGGACGCCGGCGGGTGGCGCAGATGCTCGAATTTGTCAGCCGCCTCGAAACGCAGGGCGCCAATAACTTCGCCGACGCATGCAAACGCTTCGCGCTGGCCAACCGGTCGAAGGGCGTCTGCGTGCTGGTGAGCGATTTCTTTGACAAGGGCGGATTCGAGTCGGGCCTGCGTTATGTCGCGGGGGGGAAGTATGACTTCTTCGCGGTGCAGGTGCTCTCGCCGCAGGAGATCGAGCCGGACCTGCAGGGCGATCTCAAGCTGCTCGACATGGAAGACGCCGACACCGCCGAGGTGTCGATCACGCAGCCGCTGATCAAGAAATACAAGGCCAACCTCAACGCCTACTGCCTCTCGCTCAAGGAGTTTGTCACCCGCCGCGGCGGAACCTATCTCTTCACCTCGACCGCGGTGCCATTCGAGAGCGTGATCCTCAATTACCTGCGGGAGAGAGGGCTGCTGGGGTGACCCATGAAAAGCGAAGCCCGAAACCAGAAACACGAAGCGAAGTTCGACCACCCAAACCCATGCGGAGCGGCGGCTGGCGCGTTTATGATCTGACCGAGCAAACCATCGCGAGGCCGACAATGCCGAAGAGCGGCCTTCGAAACAAGATCGTCACGGCGGCCTTCGGCTTCGGGTTTCGGGTTTCGGTGTTGTGATTTGCTGGACCTTCCATGCCCACTTTTCTTAACCCGCTCTTCGCTGCCGCGGCCGCCGCCATCGCCATACCGGCGCTGCTGGTGCTCTATTTCCTCAAGCTGCGGCGAAAAGAGCACACCGTTCCCACCACGCTGCTGTGGAAAAAGGCCGTGCAGGATCTGCAGGTCAACGCGCCCTTTCAGCGGCTGCGGCGCAACCTGCTGCTGTTCCTCCAGCTTTTGCTGTTGATCCTGATGCTGCTGGCGCTGTCTCGGCCGGTGGTCTCCTACACGCCCGGCCCCGGTCAGGCCACCGTCATCCTCATCGACCGCTCCGCATCCATGTCGGCAACCGATGTCGACGGCAAGACCCGCCTCGATATCGCCAAGACCCGCGCTAGCGACCTGGTCGGCGGGCTCAGCAAAAACGGGCGGGCCATGGTCATCGCGTTTGATGATTCGGCCGAGACGCTCCAGCCGTTCACCTCCGACACGCTCGCCCTCCGGCGCGCCATCGACTCGATCCGGCCCACCGACCGCCCGTCGCGGCTCAAGACCGCCTATCTGCTGGCCGAGGCCCAGACCAATTTCAACCCCGAGCAGTTGCGCGAAAACTTCCGCCCTGATATCCGGGTGTTTTCAGACGGCCGAGTGCTCGATGGCGCGGATCTTTCCGTCCGCGGCGAGGTCACGCTGGAGAAGATCGGCTCCGACACCGCGGAGAATGTGGCGGTCGTGGCCCTGTCGGCCAAGCGCAACTACGAGCGGCCGACCGAGGTGCAGGTCTTCGCTCGGCTCGCCAACTTCGGCCCCAACCCCACGGCCGCCGACGTCGCCCTGACCATCGACGGCCGCGTAGCCCGCTCGGGCGTGGCCGGCACCTTTCTCTATCCGGATCGCTGGGATGACCGCACGCGCGACGAGTTTGCCGCTCAGGGCGGCGAGCGTCACCGCGACAGTGTTGAGTTCAAGGCTGAGTTGACCGATGCGGCGCTGCTCCAGGTGCAGGTCAGGGGTGTGCCCGGCGACATGCTGCCGGCCGACAACATCGCGCAGATCGTCGTGCCGCCGCCCAAGCCGCTGGCCGTGCTCCTCGTCAGCAACGGCAACAACCCCTTCCTCGAACACCTCGTGATGCGCTCGATGGGCCTGAACAACCCCGCGCAGATGACGCTGGCCGACTTCGAGGCCAAGCAGCCCGACAGCTTTGACGTGATCGTGTTCGACGCCGTCAGACCCGCCGCGTTTCCCCCGGCGGGCAACTACATCTGGTGCGGCATGGTGCCCCCGGGGCTGACGCTCAAGGCCCAGACGGTTGACGGCGCGATGATGGCCGAGCCGGGCGTAACCGGCGTGCTCGACTGGAAGCGCGATCACCCGATGCTCCGCGATCTGTCGCTGATCAACCTTTACGCCTCTGACCCGATCATCGTCGAGCCGGCGCCGGAGAGCGAAGTGCTGATCACCGGGCTGCGCCACCCGTTGCTGGTGCTCCATCGCGAGGGCCGCTCGACCCACCTCGTCATGACCTTCGACCCGCTGCACAGCACCTGGCCCATCCAGGTGACCTGGCCGCTGTTCATCCACAACGCGCTGCAGTTCCTGGCGCTGGGATCTGAGCTGGATGTGAAGCAGTCGTATCCGACCGGCCAGACCGTGCGCATCCCCCGCGTCAACCTCCAGCGCGCCGCCGAGGGCGCCCCGCTCTCGGCCGTCACCCTCACGGGCCCGTCAGGCTCGGTGCGGCTGCCCATCCCCGAGGCCGGCGACCTGGCCCTGCCCCCGCTGACCCAGGCCGGCGTCTATACGCTCGAGCCCCCGGTGCCCCAGTTCGACCGGCTGGCGGTCAACCTGCTCGACGAATCCGAATCGAACCTCATCCCCGCCGACGGCGCCCCCGGCGGCATCGGCGAAGTCATCGAAGCCGCCACCAGCGCCGCCCGCCTCGAACTCTGGTGGTGGCTCATCGCCGCCGCCGCACTGCCCATGCTCATGATCGAGTGGTGGGTCTACACCCGCAGGGTGCACTTGTAGAGGCCGGGCACCGTTGTAACGGCCACTCTGACAGCTACAACTCGATATCACTCAGGCGCAGGGCCTTTAGCTGACGCAATTAGCAAACGGCAGACGACCCGTCGTCCGTCGAAAGTCTGCGAGCATAGCCTTTTCAACATCACGGGGGAGGGCACTCGTTGTCGCCTTCCATGCCACAGTCAACTGATCGCTGTCGGCAATCTGCCAGATGAAGCGGCCGCCCCAGTGTCCAACCGGCGACCCTGCTCCGAACTGCAGGTACAGGCGCAGTCGACAGCGAAGACACGAACGGTTTTTTCCACCGGCTTTCCCGATGTAAACGACGCAGGCCCCATCGATCCATTTCGCCTTCAGTCGATCCACACTGACCGTGGGGTCCTTACCCTTGAAGTGCCCGCCAGAACTTCGAGGCAGGAAGACAGGCGGCTTGGCCGTGTGCCGCATCACTAAGTAGACACCTTGCTGCTGAGGGACGCTTCGGAATGTCGTCCTTCGTAGCGATGCGACGGTTTCAAAGCCGGTGAAGCCTTCTGCCGCTGCTGCCGCTGGGGTAGCCCACCACATCTGTCCTCCGACAACCGAGCGCGGTCGCGCTCTTTCGGCTCGCCTAAGCTCGATGCTTCGACGCGTTGAGGGATTACTTTCTCCATTCGCTTAGGAGCGCGCCGACCGTCTTGTCTGACCGCGCTTTACGGCCGCTGGGGTTGATTAGTCGGACGCATCCGGCGGGAATGCTGAACACCCGGGTAATCTCTTTCTCGGCTGATCCGATACTGCTGTCAGTACGAAGAATGTTCTTCCGACGCGCCCGCGACGGGGTTGCTTTTGTCATAGTCATTCGCTGCCCGATAATGTTGATTTACCCCTGCGGCATCCCCGCAGCGGTTACTCGAGAAGATGAGCCATCCCACAACGTTAGCTTCTCTTTTAGTTTATACCCGTCGATGGGCGGCCGCGCCCAGCAGAATTCTTCATTAGCGGCAGCGGCGAGGCGACCAGTCAACCCCCTCCTCCCAATCTGTCGCACCACCCGGTTTTGCCTAGGTCGGTCGGGCGATGGGCGATACACTTGGCAAGGTTCGACCGGTGATCCGGCGTCCGCCGCGGGTGGTGAGCGATTTCCACCCGCACCGTGCGGATGTCTCACGTCTTGCGGCGCGCGTCGCCTCGCCGGCCACTTCCAGCTTCGGTCTGGGTGTTTCCCGGCCTTGCCCCTTCCCCGCCGGTGATCGCCCGGGCCCGAAAGAGAGGGTCTCATGCCCACTTACACCACGGCCGACATCAGAAACGTCCTTCTCGCCGGACACGCACAGTCCGGCAAAACAACTCTGTGCGACGCGATGCTGTTCGCCGCGGGCGCGACAGGCAAAAAGGGCTCGCCCACCGACGGCTCATCGACGTGTGACACCGACAAGTTCGAGCGCGAACACAAGCACTCAATCTATTCCTGCGTCGTTCACTGCGACCACCTCGGCAAACGCATCAATCTCATCGATACGCCCGGCACGCCCGACCTGATCGGCCAGGCCCTGATGTGCATGCCCGCCGTCGAAACCGTCGCCGTGGTGATCTCGGCCACCTCGGGCATCGAAGTCACCACGCGCCGCATCATGGAGGCCGCCCGCGAGCGCAACCTGCCCCGCGCCATCATCGTCAACAAGATCGACGCCGAAAATGTCGACCTCGCGGCGCTGCTCAATCGCATCCAGGAAACCTTCGGCCCCGAATGCCTGCCCATCAACCTCCCCAGCGGCAAGGCCAGGGCCGTCGTCGAATGCCTGCTCAACCGCAACGGCGAATCCGACATCCTCACCGTCCCCGAAGCACACAGCGCCATCCTCGACCAGATCGTCGAGATGGACGAATCCCTCATGGAGAAATACCTCGGCGGCGAAGAGCCCAACTACGAGGCCCTCCACGCCCCCTTCGAAGCCGCCGTCGACAGCGGACACCTCATCCCCGTCCTCTTCACCGATGCCCGCAGCGGCGTCGGCGTGCCCGAGCTGCTCGACGCGGTCGCGAAGCATTTCCCGTCACCGCTCGAGGGCAACCCGCGCCCGTTCCTCCAGGGCGAGGCCGGCACGCCCGGCGAAAAGCCCTTCCCCTATTCCAATGACCCCGCCAGGCCCCTGCTCGCCCACGTATTCAAGGTCACCAGTGATCCGTTCGTCGGCAAGCTCTCGCTCTTCCGCGTCCACCAGGGCAAATGCTCGGGCCACACCCAGGTCTACATCGGCCACAGCAAAAAGAGCATCAAGCTCGGCCACGTCTTCCACCTCATGGGCAAGACCCACCACGAGGTCAACGAGATCATCGCGGGCGACATCGGCGCGGTCGCCAAGATCGAAGAGATTCACATCGGCGACGTCCTCCACGACGACCACGCCCTCGACACCGTCCACCTCAAGCCGATCGCCTATCCCCAGCCGATGATCGGGCTGGCCGTCACGCCCGCGGCCCGGGGCGACGAAACCAAGATCGGCGCCCAGCTCACCAAGATCGCCGAAGAAGACCCCACCTTCCGCTACCATGTCGACCGCCAGACCCACGAAATGGTCATCAACGGCATGGGCGATGTGCATCTTCGCGTCATTCTCGAGAAGCTCGCGCAGCGCGGGCTCCATGTCGAAACCAAGCCCCCGCGCATCGCCTACCGCGAGACGATCGCCGCCAGGGCCGAAGGACACTACCGACACAAGAAACAGACCGGCGGCGCCGGACAGTTCGGCGAGGTCTACCTCCGCGTCGAGCCCGGCGAACGCGGCAGCGGCATCACCTTCATCGACGAAATCTTCGGCGGCACCATCCCCGGCCAATACGTCCCCGCCGTCGAAAAGGGCGTGCATGACCTGGTCGAGCGCGGCGTCGTCGCGGGCTATCCGCTGGTCGATCTCAAGGTCATCGTCTACGACGGCAAACACCACCCGGTCGATTCCAAGGAAGTCGCCTTCCGGACGGCCGGCAAGTTCGCCCTCAAAGACGCGCTGCTCAAGGCCAGGCCCGTGCTGCTCGAGCCGGTCGTCAAGCTCGAGGTCGTCGTGCCCGAGGCCAACCTCGGCACCATCACCGGCGACCTCTCCGGCCGCCGCGCCCGCATTCAGGGCACCGACCTGAACGGCGACGGCATGGCCCGCGTCACCGCCGAGGCGCCGCTCTCCGAGGTCATGACCTACCAGTCGCGCCTCAAGAGCGTCACCGGAGGCCAGGGCAGTTTCGCCATGGAGCTGAGCCATTACGACGTGGTCCCGCCGCAGGTGCAGCAGCAACTCGCGGCCGAGTTCAAACCCGTCGAGGAAGAGGCCTAAACGCCAATCCTCCAGACCGCCTTCACCGGGCGGAGAGCAGAGACCGCAGCCACACCCCGGCGCCGGGGCAACCACCCCGGCCGCCGGGCGGCCGCCCTCGCCGAACGGCTGTCTTCGCCCGACTTCGCCCGAAGGCTGTCTGCCCACACAGCGCATGCCTAACCCGGCCATCCGCCGCGGTGCCTATGCCAAGCCACGCGCGGCCTGCCTCGCTGCGCCAACCGCTGACGTTGCCAGTCTGGCCTGCGCATTGCATTGCCCCGGGCGTGCGTTACTTGATCGTCATCGAACGGAGCGGCAGCGGGTTCGGGGCCTATGTGCCTGACCTTCCCGGTTGCACCGCCATGGCCTCGACAGCGCGCGAGGTGAAAGAACTCATCCGCAAGCGTGTCGCCCAGACCCTCGCCTGTTCGGAGCGGCGGGGTGAGCCGATTCCCCGCGCGACGGCGTCCGCTGAATACTTCTGCGACAGCGACCTCGCCGGCCTTCTCGGCTCGACCGCCACCAGCCGGTAGCCCGCTCACCCCGGCCGACAATCCTCCACCCCGCGACTCGCCACCAATCCGCGATCGGTCGTCAAACCTGACACCGCCGCAGCCGCCGGATCGGTCTCCCACGCGGCGGCGAAAAAAGAAGACGGCGCGGTCATGAAACCCGCGCCGTCTCTGTTTTGTGGATCATCCATTCGCGATGCCGGTCATTCCGCCCGGCGTTCAGGTCGCCCTGACGCCCGGTGGGTCAAACGGCTCCGAGCGGCGTGAGCCTACTCGGCCTCGTCGAGCGTGCCGATCGCCTGTCGCCCGGCATAGCCCGCGCCCAGTTCGTGCCAGTGTGAAATGGTGTCTTCGCCGAGCTTCCAGCAGAGGTAGACATCGCGGCCCTTATGCCGGCCGACAAAATCGACCAGCCCGGTCGACGCGTCACGCAGCTCGATGCCCAGGTCATTCAACTCGCCGACAAGCTCACCCATGCGCTCGACCGCGGCTTCGAGCTCGCCCGTATAGATCGGGCTGTCTTTCGGCGACGCGTGCTCCACCTTGACCTGGAGCTTGAGAATCCGCGAATGGCAGTTGGCCACATCGCCCGCGATCCGTCGCACCAGCACGAGCGACTTGTTCGCCTGCTCGAGCGTGAACCGACGGGGTGGAATGGAAGGTCGAACCCTCTGGGGACTGATGAACTGCGAACCGGCCATGTGCTCTCTCGCCTTTCCGCCGGATGCCTTGCGGCGCCGGCATGACAACTTGGGGCAAGCCACTGTCTCGGGCAGTCACACACAGGATGTCTCGCCCGTGTGCCGCTTGGGATTGTGACACCGCAAGGAGGCCTGTCAAACCGCGGCCTGCACCAAACCGCACGCCATTGACCTGAAGTGCCGTTTCCTGAAGTGCCGCCTCACCTGACACGTCTGTCGCGGGCGTGGGTCGCGTCGCATGGGCTGGCCTACATCAAACGCCGATGCCGGCTTTCGCTTTCGCGACACCCGATTGCGCCGTCTCCAATCCAATCGGCCGGGGAACTCCATCCAGCGTCGGTCAGACAGGATGTGAAGGCACACGCCCGTCGCCACGAAGGCAAAAGATGTGCCTGCGCCTGCGCTTAACCTTCATCGGCTGCTCCGACCCCCGTGGTGACGCAAAAATACCGCTTTGCCGCCCCGACCCGGCCGAAGTCGCGCCCCCATCGCTCGCCCGGCCGCGCGTCCGCCGGGCATCATGCTGCCTGGTCGCGCAGAGAATGATCAACTGCCGAATCGGCTGCCTCGCGCGGCACCACGTGTTGCGGTCGATAACGCTTGCCTGCCTTGACAGTTCGGCTTCGGGTGAGCCGGTTTACGTGAGGTCATTGCCCGACCGCCCGCTTGCGAAGGCGGCTCCGGATGACACGCAGCGTGGTGCGCTCGTCGGCCTGCAGGCCCGACACCGGCAACTGCTCGGCCGCCCGCTCGGTCAGTCTCATCAGCGCCCCGGCTTCGTAGGCCTCGATCACCGCCGGATGGATGTAATTCTTGCGACATACTGCTGGCGTATTGCCCAGTTGGCCGGCCACGGCTTTGATCGCCGCCGCGACATGTCGCCGCGCGACCGTCTTGGCCGTCGCGCACGGCAATTCGCGCAGCGCTGCGCAGGCGAGCACGGTTCCGGCCCAGGTCCGAAAATCCTTGGCGGTGAAATCGCTTCCGGTCGTCTCCGCCAGATAGGCATTCACGTCGGCCGACGTGACATCGCGGACGGCGCCGTCCTCGTCGGTATAGGCAAACAGTTGCTCCTGGGGCAGGTCGCGACATGCCTTGACGATCCTCGCCAGCCGCGGGTCATCCAGATCGATCTGCCGGTGCACGCCCGATTTGCCGCGAAACTCAAAGTGCACCCGCTTGCCCTTCACCTCGGCATGCTCGTCGAGCAGGGTGGTCAGCCCGTAGGTTCCGTTGTCGCGGGCGTACTGGTCGTTGCCCACGCGGATGAACGTCACCTGCATGATCCGCACGACCGCCGCCAGCACCTTCTCGCGCGGAAGGCCCGGCAGCGACAGGTGTCGGCTGGTCACCCGCCTGATCCGCGGCAGCACCCGCGCGAAGGCGAGCATCCGATGGTATTTGGCGCTCTCACGGTGCGACCGGAACTCGGGGTGATATCGGTATTGCTTCCGCCCGCGCTGGTCACGGCCGGTTGCCTGCAGATGGCCTCGCGGGTCGGGGTTGATCCACACGTCGCGCCACGCCGGGGGGATCGCCAGCGAGTCGACCCGCGCGACGGTCTGCTCATCGGTGATCTGCCTGCCTCTCCTATCGAAATAGGCGAAGAGCGGTCTCTTGCCCGCGGCGTCCCGGGTCTTGCGGGTGATGCCGGGCCCGCTATCGCCGCGGTAGTGAAGACGCGCTGACTTCGCTGTCGATTCGGGCGAACGCCGGTTTGAAGATCGAGCCATACGTCGGCCGGACAGTCGGGTGTGAAACGATTCGGATCGACACGGCCGACAGCGCCGTGCGCATAAGACGCTGCCGCCTGCCGCGGCTCAAGGATCCGGGTCGTTATCGCGGTGATTGACGCGGGCGGGCGGCGCGGTGGCTTCGAGCGCGGTGAAGGGCTCGAGGATGTGATAGCTGTGCTTCTGCCCGCGGTTGATCACCCACGAGTCGCCGGGCTGGAGGAGGACCGTTTGCCCTTCGATATGCAACTCGGCTCGGCCTTTGAGCACGTAACCCACCGTCTCATAATCCCGTGCCGTCGCGGTTTTCGATTCACCGGGCTCTTCGCTCTCCCACAAACGCATCGCGCAGTGAATCCCGGATGCGAGATAGGTCTGACCCATCTCGCCGTGCGGCGCGGCCGTCTGGCTGACCTTGGTGACAGAGGTGTTGCGGTGCTCGCCGGGATGTTCCATACGTGTGCCTCGTTGCCGTCCGGATCCATGAGAATCGGGGTCGCAGCGACGCTCATGCTCTGGGCAATGGCCGTACCACGGGTTGAAAAAGCGGTGTGCTGATGGCTCGTGACGAGTCAGTTTGAACAAGAGTCCGCCGGCATCATTGGTGCATGTTTGGTCCACTGAAATTGCGCCACTTCGTCACCGTGTGCGCCCTTACACGAATGATCAAGTTGCACTACATTTCCCGCGGCACCGAGAGGTGCTCCGACGAATCAATGTCGAGTTTGTACTGACGCAAATCACCCCACCCTTTAGATCCCCTATGGCAAAGCGCAAGACCACCCGCACTTCCGGCGGCGAGGCCAAAGCTTCGACGTCCACCACCCGTTCCACCCCCGCCGCGCGTTCGGGCGCGCGGGCCGGCGCATCCGGCTCGCGGGCGTCGGACGGCCGATCGTCCGGTCCGCGGTTCGGTTACCCGCGCCCCCAGGCGGTGCGCGAGCAGTGGACCAGTCTCGACGGTCAGTGGGCGTTTGCCATCGACCGCGACGGGACGCTGACAAGCCCGGATGCCGTCGAGTTTGACCGGTCGATCGAGGTGCCGTTTGTCCCCGAATCACCCATGAGCGGGGTCGAGGAGACCGGGTTTTGTCACGCCGTGTGGTATCGGCGTGAGGTGCCCGCGCCGGCGGCCGACGAGGGCTCGCGCATCAAGCTCCACTTCGGCGCGGTTGACTACGAGGCGACGGTGTGGGTCAACGGCATGCTCGTCGGCACACATGAGGGCGGCTACACCAGCTTCAGCTTCGACATCACCGAGGCCGCTTCGGCCGCCGGCGAGTCTTCGAACGGCACGGACACGATCGAAATCGTCGTCTGCGCCCGCGACAACCCCCACGACATGGGCAAGCCCCGCGGCAAGCAGGACTGGCACGAAAAGCCCCACGGGATCTGGTATCACCGCACCACGGGCATCTGGCAGACGGTCTGGATGGAGGTCGTCCCCCAGACCCACATCGCCCGCCTGCACTGGCAGCCCGACGCCGAACGATGGGAGATCGGCTACAGCGTCGAGATCGCCGGGCCGGTCGAAGCGGGCATGCAACTCCGCGTCGAGCTTTCGATCGGCGGGCGCACGCTCGCCCGCGACGTCGTGTCGCTCGACTTGTCCAACTCCATCACCGCGTCGCAGATCAAGCGAGCGGTCCAACTCGTCGATCCGGGCGTCGACGCGGCCCGCGACGACCTGCTGTGGTTTCCGTGGCGTCCGAACCTGATCGACGCCAGGATCGAGCTGCTCGATCCGTCAGGCCAGGCCGTCGACACGCTCGCCAGCTACACCGCCATGCGCACCGTCCGCATCGTCGGCGACCGATTCTTCCTCAACGGCAAGCCGTTTTACCTGCGTCTCGCGCTCGACCAGGGCTACTGGCTCGAAGGCGGGCTCACCCCTCCCGACGAAGAGGCCTTCCGCAAGGACATCGAGCTGACCAAGCAGATGGGCTTCAACGGCGTCCGCAAGCACCAGAAGATCGAGAGCCCGCGGTTCCTCCACCTGGCCGACAAGATGGGCCTGCTCGTGTGGGAGGAAATGCCCGGCGCCTATCAGTTCAGCGACAAGGCAATCACCCGCCTGACCCGCCAGTGGACGGAGGTGATCGAGCGCGACCGCAGCCACCCGTGCATCGTCGCGTGGATGCCCTTCAACGAGAGCTGGGGCGTGCCCGATCTGGGCACCAGCGAAGCGCAGCAGAACGCGGTCAACGGGCTCTACTTTCTGACCAAGAGCCTCGACCCCAGCCGACCGGTCATCGGCAACGACGGCTGGGAATTCAGCATGACCGACATCTTCGGCGTCCATGACTACGACCGAAACCCCAAGGCGCTGGCCAAGCGATACAAGCGCGACCGCGAAGACTTCCTCCACACCGAACAGCCCGGCCACCGCGTGCTGCTGATCGACGGCTATCCCGACATGGGCCAGCCGATCATGCTCACCGAGTTCGGCGGCATCGCCTTCACGCAGGACAAAAACGCCTGGGGCTACTCGACCGCCCTCTCGGCCGACGATTTCCGCGTCCGCTACGGCCGGCTGCTCGCCGCGGTGCGCAGCGTCAAGATCTTCAGCGGCTTCTGCTACACGCAGCTCACCGACACCTACCAGGAAGCCAACGGGCTGCTTTACATGGATCGCACGCCCAAGATCCCCATCGACCAGATCCGCCGACTCACCGAAGGCGCCTGGAACCCGCAGCAAGATGAAGAGCTTGAGCGCCTGCTTGAAGAGTAGGAGTGGGGAGGAAGGGACGAAGGCAGAAGAGGCACGAAGGCAGAAGAGGCAGAGGAGGCAGAAGAGGCATGGAGGGAGGGAAGACAGGGGGGTGTTGGCCGCTGATGGAGAAGGCCAGGCCACCGTCGATGTTCTGCCAGCGTCTTCCGCCTACGCCCTCTCTTCTGCCTATCCTGCCTCTTCTGCCTTTTCTGCCTTCGTGCCTTCGTGCCTTCGTGCCTCTTTCTGCCTCCCTCTTCTGCCTCCTTCCGCCTACCCCCTTTGCCTCCTCACCCATCTCCCTCCACACTACCCCCCATGTCCACACTTCGCGTCGCTGTCGCCGGATTGGGTTGGCCGGGCATGGCTCATGCCCGGGGGTATCGAGAGGCCGGGGGTTTCAAGGTTGTCGCGGTGGCCGACCGCATTCCCGGGCGGGTGCAGGCGGCGATGAGCGAGTTTGAGGGCGTGCGTGTTGCGTCGGAGGCTGCGGAACTGGTCCGCGACCCGCAGGTCGACGTGATCAGCATCTGCACGCCCACCGACACCCATCTCGAGATCGCGACGGCCGCGCTCAAGGCGGGCAAGCACGTCGTCTGTGAGACCCCGCCCGCCGCCACACTTAAAGACGCCCGTCGCCTCGCGGCCGCCGCCGAGCGCGCGGGCAAGGTCCTGCTGCTGGCCAACCAGCGCCGCTTCGGCCCGGGCGAACTCGCCGCCCGGCAGGCGATCGAAAAAGGCTACATCGGCGACCCCTATCACGTCCGCGCCACATGGCTTCGCTCGCGGGCGGTCCCCGTCGGCACGGGCTGGTATGGCAAGCGCGACCGCGCCGGCGGCGGCGCGCTGATCGACCTGGGCCTGCCAATGTTCGATGTCGCCTGGTGGCTCATGGGCGAGCCGACGCCGGCGAGCGTTTACGCCGTCTCCCATCGCGGACACATCACCGACGCGCTCCCGCCCGAGGCGAAGAACTACGACGTCGACGAGTGCGGTTTCGCCCTGATCAAGTTCGACGACCACCGCACGCTCGAACTCGGCGCCGCCTGGGTGATCAACCAGCCGCCGGCCCAGAACGGAACGGTCTGCCGCGTCCACGCCACCGCGGGCGCGATCGAGGTCTACACGCCCGCAGGTGCGGTGCTCTATCGGCCGGCAGGCGGCAAGGCGCAGATGCGCGAAACGCCGCTGAAAGTCCCGCGGACGATCCACCACGCGGCACTGATGCGTCACCTCCGCGCCGCGATCGCCGGCGAGACAACCCCCGCCCCGGGCCCGTCGGCGGCGGTGACCTGGATGGCGGTGATCGAAGCCCTCTATCGCTCACTCGACACCGGCCGAAGCGTCGAAGTGAAGCGGTGAACCGCCGAAAACGCGATTGCCCACACGCCGGCGGCTGGCGATCAGACAGCACAGTCGATCAGACTCTCGAAGGCGACCAGACCTCGAAGGCAATCAGTCATCGAAGACGATCAGGCCCTCGAAGCCGATCAGACCTCGCCCGTCACCAGCGGCTTGGCCCGGCGCTCGAGCTCATACTGGCGCAGCTTGCGCTGGAGCGTGCGGACGGAGATGCCCAGCTTGTTGGCGGCGTGGGTGCGGTTGCCGCTGCACTGGTCGAGCGCCTTGGTGATGGCCAGCTTTTCGAGCTCTTCCATCGTGACGCCCGCGGGCACTTCGCGGGTGGAGGCGGTCAGGTCGGTCGGCAGGTTGAGCCGCTCGGGCAGATCGCGCTCGGTCAGCACCTCGCTGTCGGCCAGCACGATCATCGACTCGAGCGTGTTGCGCAGCTCGCGGACGTTGCCCGGCCAGCGGTAGGTCTGAAACCGCCGCATCACCTCGGGCGCGATCTTCTTGGGCGGCGTGCCCTTGTTTTCGCTGATCTCGCGGAGGAAGTGGTCGACCAGCAGCGGCAGGTCGTCCGGGCGATCGCGCAGCGGGGGCAGCGTGATCTCGACGACGCTGAGCCGGTAGTAAAGGTCTTCGCGAAACTTGCCCTCCGCGACCATCTTGCGGATGTCGCGACTTGTGGCCGCGAGCACGCGGACGTTGACCTTGCGGTCTTCGTGTCCGCCGACGGGCGTGAGCGTCAGCGTCTCGAGCACGCGCAGCAGCTTGGCCTGCAAGCCCAGCTCGAAGTCGCCGATTTCGTCGATGAACAGCGTGCCGCCGTCGGTCTGTTCAAACCGGCCCATGCGCCGGTCGGTGGCGCCGGTGAACGCGCCGCGGACGTGGCCGAACAGCTCCGACTCCACCAGCGTCGCCGGCACCGCTGCACAGTTGACAGCCACGAAGGGCCCCTTGGTGCGGGTGGAGTTGTGGTGCAGCGCCTGCGCCACCAGCTCCTTGCCGGTGCCCGATTCGCCCAGCACGAGCACCGTCGAATCGACCGGCGCCGCGCGCTGGATCTTGGCAAACGTGTCTTTCATCTGCCGCGACTGACCGACGATGCGGTCGAGACCGTATTTCTGGTCGAGCCGGCGGCGCAGGTTGTCGAGTTCGCGGTCTTTCTGCATCGACTCGATCGCTCGCTTGATGAGCATGAGCAGCTCATCGGGGTTGACCGGCTTGGTGACATAGTCGTAAGCGCCGCCCTTGATCGCTTCGACCGCGCTCGACACCGAAGAATGCCCGGTCAGCAGGATGAACTGCGTGTCGGGCTTGCGCTTCTTCCAGAGATTGAGCAGGTCGATGCCGCTCACATCCCCCATATTCAGATCGGACAACACGACATCGACGTTCTCGTCGATGTAGCCCAGCGCCTTGTCGGCGCTCTCTGCACCAAACACCGTGAGCCCTTCCCCCTTGAGGAGCTGACTAACCGCCCGCCGCTCGGAATCGTGATCTTCAACGACTAAGACGCGTCCGCTGGTCGGCATGTGTATCCCTCTGTATACGGCTGATCCGGCGACACACTGCTCCGCATGGCCCAACACGCACGCGAAGGCACCGGCACCAAGTCCGTCATTTGGTCATATCACAGTCTGTCCGAAGCCGACAACCTCCATTCTGCACAAGAAAAAGCCGACCCGACCCGTTCTGTAACCAAGCTTGCAGTCGGTCCCCATTTCTCGGGCCCTGCGGCCGATTCCGTCGCGAAACCGCGGCAATCTTTTAGAAGCTTCAGCCCGGTTCACATCGCGCGACGCGTCCGTGGCGTTGAAGCAACACCTCGCGTCGAAGTTGCGCAGATTGATAAAAGCATTGCGCTTCTTCCGATGCAGCCACAGCGGGCAGGCCCATACGCTTTGCCGTTCAGGCTGGCCGTCAGCCGACACATCACCACGCCCGGGCCACTCGCCGGCCACTGACCTTGCGGAGTTGGACATGTCTGATCGCCTCATGAAGGCCTCGTCGTTTCTGAATGCAGCCCGTGGACCCGCGCGCGGCGCGACGGCGGCGGGTCGACGGCGCGGGGGTATGGCCATGCTGCGGTTGTCCGCCGCGTTGTCGGCCGCCATGTTGTCCGCGGGGCTGGGTGTGGCGGTCGGTGTGTCGCAGGCGCACGACCCCAGCCGGCCAGGATCAGCCGCGGTGCCCCAGGCCCAGCAGGGCGATGCGGGCGGCGGCGATGAAGCGATTCCCGCATTTCCGGGAGCCGACGGCCCGGGCGCGACAGCCACCGGCGGCCGGGGCGGCGATGTCTACCATGTCACGCGTCTCGACTTCGACAAGGACGGGACCATCCCCGGCACGCTCAAGCACGGCATCGTCACCGCGCCCGAGTCAGGGCGGACCATCGTCTTCGACGTTGCCGGCACGATCTACCGGGAAGGCGGCGGCTCGCCCTGGTGGTTTCGCTCGACGCAGAGCAACCTGACCATCGCCGGGCAGACGGCGCCGTGGCCGGGCATCACCATCGCGGGCGTGGGCAGCAAGTGGACGGGCAGCAACGTCATCCTGCGGCACATCGCCGTGCGGCCCAACAAAGACCCGCGCCAGCCCGACGGCTTTACCTACGACGCGTTCTCCTCGCAGCTTCGCAACTCGATCATCGACCACGTCAGCGCCACGTGGTACAGCGACGAGGGCATCAGCCAGACCGATGCCGGGCACACCGCGACGATTCAGTATTGCTACATGCTCGAGGGGCTCAATTACCGCCGCCATGCCTTCGGCACGATGATCAACACCGAGGTCGCCGGCGCGAAGGTGGCGTTTCATCACAACCTCTACGCCCACAACACCACGCGCATCCCGCGGCTCGGCAGCGAGCGGGGCGAGGGCGTCGTGGCGACGTTTGCCAACAACGTGATCTACAACTGGGCCAACCGCGCCGCGGGCTACTCCGCCATCAATGCCGACGACCGCAAGACCCAGGAAGCCTCGCGGACCAACTTCATCAGCAACTACTACATCACAGGCCCCGATGGCGGTCGACGCATCTTCGAATCGGCCGGCGATCAGACGCAGATCTTCATCGACGCCGGCAACAAGCTCGACGACAACACCAACGGCCGCTTCGACGGCCGGCCGGTGGACTGGTCCG
>CAZBOE010000033.1:16393-30522 GCA_964493365.1 uncultured Tepidisphaeraceae bacterium
AAGCCGTCGCCGCCCACTTCTTTGGCGCGAGCGTCGTCTGGTCCGCGTTCACCGGCACACTCACCCGCGCCGCCAGGGCGTTTGACGCCCCGATCAAGGGGATCGAGTCGGCCGACGCGGCGCTGCGCCGCGTGATCGAGCACGGCGGCGCGCGCCCGGAGGGCCGGCTTCATCCGATCGACCAGCGTGTCCTTCGGCAGATGAGCGAGGGAGAGGGCAGGATCATCGCCGACCTGGCCAACGCCCCGCAGGCCGACGAATGGGCCACGCTGATGGCACAGCGCCCGGGCCCCGATGGGAAGGCGCCCTTCGCGCGCGAAGCCGGCTATGACACCGAGGCCATGCCCGACGGCCAGACCGGCGACGGCATGCCCACCGCCTGGGAACGCAAGATGGGCTTTGACCCGGATGCCGCCGACCACAACGACGATCACGACAACGACGGCTACACCAATCTCGAAGAATACCTCAATGAAGTGGCCGCCTTCCCGGCGCCCGGCGCGATCGCGTTTCGCGGGCATGAGAACCGACGGTGGGAGCGGATCAACAACTGGCAGGTCGTCGAGCCCCATGGCGCCGACCGCGGCGACGGAGCACGCCCGCTGGCGTGGCAGCCTTCCCGTTTCGACACGGCGCTGCTCGGGGCGGGGCTCACGACCGTCGATTCCGCAGGCCAGCAAGTCGGACGCCTGATCATCGCGCCCGATAGCCACGACGATGCGGCGCTGCAGATCGTCGCGGGCTTCCTCACTGCGGCTCGCATCGACATCGGGGCCGCAGGAACCGGCCAACTCACCCAGACCGGCGGACGACTCGAAGCCGACGAGATCGTCATCGGCAACAAGCAGGGCGTTGGCAGTGGATGCTACGAATTGTCGGGCGGGCGGCTGGTCACCTCCAAGCTCACGGTGCTGGGCAACGGTACGCTGCGCCTGGGCGGCGACGGCGTCGTGACCGCGGGCGAGGTTCATTTCGACGGCGGAGCGGTCGAACTGGCCCGGCAACCCGCTGACGAGGCGGTCGTGCTGCGGGCCGAGGTCATCACGGGTGTGCCGATCGCTACCGGGTCTGGTGCGATGCAGTTGAGGGTTGTGCGCGAGCCGGGCGGCATGGCGCTGGTCGCGTACCCGCACTGAACGCGGCCCGCTCCACGGACGCGCCGAGCAGCAAGACGGGCGTCATTCGCGCACACGCATCGCCATGCAATATCGCATCGCGCGGCGCATGCGCACCGCGCGGCGCATGCGCACCGCGCGGCGCATGCGCGCATCACACGGCGAAAGCACGCATCGCACGGCGCACACGCATCGCGCGGCGCAAGCGCGCACCGTACAGCGTCCATGCGCCGCACCGCACCCACGCGGCGCACGGACCACACTCGACGCGCAGCCGGCGCGGCGCACGGTAAAAACCGCTCACGTCATTCGAGCGAGTGGGGGAACGCGCTTGCCGCATCGCACGCACAGGGTGGCAGGGCATACGCGCGCGGCAGACGTACACTGACGGTCGAGGGGCTCAGTCGGTCGGCGTTTGCCGGTCAGGCGGTGAGGTCGAGCGAGGGGCGGTCGTCCTGCTCATCGGCGGCCGATCGTGCCTGGGCGAGGCGGCGCTGGCGTCGGCCGCGCTGGTCGTGGTCGTCTTCGTCGCGGGCGGGCGTGACCCGCTCGGCGTTTTCGACCTCGAGTTCGAGGCGGTCTGACTCGGCGGTGATGACACGCGTCGCGGCCGCCGCACGTCCGAGCTCGCGGTCACGCTGCTCGGCCTGCTGACGCTGCACGACAGTGCTCTGCAGCACCGACCCGGCGATGGGGTTCATCGGCATCATCATCGTATCACCCTCATCTGATGTATCGGATATCCGGTGGCCGGAGGTCAAGGTTTTGCGCAATACTGCGGGCAGATTGCAGATTGCAGCAGGCAGCGGGCAGCGTGTAGCAGGCGGCGTGTGGGCGGCAGTGGGCAGCCCATGCCGCGGTCACGCTGACGCCGGAGCGCAGGGCCGGCCCGGGGTTACTTCGGGTTCTTCCGGGGGCGTGTCAATGCGTGGCGACCCGGTTTACTGCGGCTCCACTTCGACGACATCGGGGGTCGTGGGCGTCGGGGACACCGGTGCGGGCGTTGCCGGCGCGGGTGTCACGGGCTCGGGTGTCACGGGTGTCGGCGTAACCGTCGTCGGTGTGACGGGCGCCGGTGTCACCGGCGTAGGCGCTACGGGTGTGGGCGCTGCGGGCGGGGGCGTCAGCATCGTCGGCGCGGGCGTCGGCTGCGGCGGGACGGCACCCACCAGCAAGCTCGGGGGAACGATGGTCGCCGTCACCCGGCGGTTGATGTCCGCAGGGCTCACCGGCACGACGCCCGTCGGCGTGATCACCCGTGTCTGCAGCGCGGTGTCGGCGGAGATGTCGCCCCTGACGCCGACCAGCTGGCCGACATACGACGATAGCTGTCCGTTGTCGCGGACATAGACCAGCGTGGTCATCGTGCCCGGGTCGATCAAGCGAAACAGCGGCAGCCCCGCCTGCTGGAGGCTGCTGGTCTGCATCTGCCCGATCGCGGTGAAGGTCGTCTGGTTGGCCGCCTGCACATTGCCGGCCACCTGCTGCTGCAGCGCGCGCTGACGGTTGAGCAGTTCTTCGATCTCGCGCCCGCGTCGCCGCGCCTCGATCACCTCCTGCTGCGTCGTGACCTGCGCCCGCAGGCTGGCGGCCATCTCGCTGTTGAGCCTGAGCGTCGAAGGAAGGTCCTCGTTGTCGGCCAGCGCCTGATACTTCTCGGCCAGCTGCGCCAGCGGGCGATCCTCGATCGGCTTCTGCATGGCGGCGGTGTATTCGGTCGAGACCGCGTCATAGACCTGCTCGGCAGCCTCGCGACGGGCGATCTCCGCGGCTTCCTGCGTGGTGGGCTCGCGCGGGGCGGCCGGCTCATCGACCGCAAGCCCGCCTTCGGTCGGACGGGTCGTGCCGCCCGCAGCGCCGTCCGCAGCGGCCAAACCGCGCGGGGCCTCGGCGACGACCGCCGCAGCCGGAGTCTCGACGGGCCTCACCGGCACGACGAAGTTCTTCTGCACGAACGCGAACACGCCCGGCGGCGGGGCGATCTTGTAGAACGAATTCTGCTCACCCAGGATGGTCACCGTCTCGCCGCGATCCATCTGCCGCTGAACCGTGTCGGCCTGCGCGTTGAGCAGCGAGCCGGCGCGAACGTTGACCCGCGTGCCGACCACCCGGCCGGTCGAGCCGTCGGCGCTGGGCTCGACGAATTGCTTGCTGATCAGCGAGTAGCTGCCCGCCGGCGGCATGATCTTGAGCCAGTCGAGCGTGGCGCCGACGACGACCACCGTCGTGTTGCGCTCGAGCCGCATCGTGGGGTAGTAGTTTTCGCCGGGCCCGGAGCGGATGTTGACGAGGTTGGCATCGACGCGCCCCTCGAAGCTCTGGACCGCAACCTCGATCGGCTGCACCGTGCGATCCTGCGCGCCGAGGTTGGGTGTGATCGACAGCACGCAGGCCGACACGACGGCGACGCCGACCACGCGATGAAGCAGGGAGGCGGGGCTGCGATGACCGGTGCCAAGGCCGTGATGTTGATCGGGGTTAAGCTCAAGCATGGGGCGGTCCTTCGTATATGGATGCGGGCTCAAAAGGCGTCGAGGCGGCCCGGGGATGTCGTTGTATCTATCGGCTTTCGCGCGGATGTAAAGCCAATCGCCCGTCGCCCGCCGTCGGTCGGTCGGCTTTGCGGGCGAGCCGGCGGATGTCCTGCCAATGACAGCTGCGGGGATTTTATTTGGAGTTGGACGCGGGGGCAGGTAACTTCCAGTCGTACCGGCTGCAGGGGCTGTAGGGTCCTATAAGCAGCCCGCATTGGGGCCCGGCGATGTTCAGGGCGTCGTCGTGTCCGGCAGCGTGGGGAGATTGGTTTCCGGTTGGGCCCATGCATCGCGTAGGGATCAGCAACCTCGCAGACCCCGCTTCACCTTCCCGGTCGGCGGACCCCTCCCGGATTCCCGCCCCATCGCCAGCCCGCGCCGCGATCGCCATTTTCTGCCATACCCCCAGCGAACAGGCCCGCCGGCGCAACTTCGGCCGGGCTTCCAGCGACTTCTGGACCGCGCTGCTCGCCCGCCTTCACGAACAGCTCCGCCGGGTCGGCAACGCCGACATCCATCTTTTCTGGCGGGGCCCCGTCCCGGCGTGGGTGACCGCGGCCGCCGCCGAGAGCATCCAATCGGCATGCGTCGCCTCCGCGAGCGTCACCTGGCATCGCCAACTCGGGCCCACCTTTGCATCCAGGCTCCGGCATGCGTTCGAGAGCCTGGGTCGGCTGGGCTATCAGCGGTCGATCGTCGTCGCCGCCGACGTGCCCGGGCTGCGGTCGCGACATGTCCGCGAGGCGCTGAGCCGGCTCGACGACCATGACGTGGTCATCGGCCGCGACTCGCGTGGCGGCTGTTACCTGGTCGGCCAGCATGCGGGCGTCGACCCCGTCTGGGTCGAGCGCATCACCTGGCAGCAGAATACCGACGCCGCTCAGATTCTCACGCTCGGACAAGCCACCCGCCTGCGTGAAGCCGGCTCGGGCGGGCTGGCCTGGCGGTTGATGCCCGCTTCTTCATCGGCGCAGCAACTCACGACCGTTGCGCTGGACGCCGTGCTCGATGACCTCGACCGCCGCAGCGACCTTTCCTGCGCCATTCACCGCGTGGGAAACATGTCGGTGCGGTCGCTGCTGGCGCTGCTGCTCAACCGGGCTGCCGACGCGATGCGCCGCCCGCGGCCGCCCCAGCGCCCGCAACACCCGCCCGCCGAACTGCTCCACTGCCTGCCCGCCATCTGGGCGGTCCCGCCCCCGACACGATAACGTCGCCCACCCGGTGACCTGCCGCCCGGTGGACCTGACGCCGCCGCCCGGCGTCCGGTGGCCGGCGTCCGGTGACGCGGTGTCAGCGACATGGTGCCCATGACCCGGCGCCTGTCACCTGACGCTTGCGACTGGGTGCTTGGGCGCTTTCGACCGGGCGCCTTTGACCGGGCGCCTTCGACCGGGCGCCGGATTGTCGCCGCATGCACCAGCGTCGTCCCCCGTTCGCCCTCGGCAAAGCTTACGCCTCGCCGAACCGCTCGACCCGTACACCAGCAGCCCGACCCACAGCCAACCCCTACACCCGTCAATGGTTTGAACAGCCCGTGCGAATTCGACATGATTCGCGCGGATTCGCCAATCGCCCGAAAGGAAGCCTCGATGACCGTCGCCAATGCACCGTCCGCCGCCAAAACCTTCAACTACTCGATCGAAAAAGAAGTCAAAACACGCTACGCCGATGCGTCGATCAGGGCCGAGGCCGAGCTGTGCTGCCCCGTCACTTACGACCCGAAGTTCCTGAAGATCCTTCCGCAGGAGATCCTCGAAAAAGACTACGGCTGCGGCGACCCCTCGCAGTATGTCGAGGCCGGCGAGACCGTCCTCGACCTCGGCTCGGGCGGCGGCAAGATCTGTTACATCCTTTCGCAGAAAGTCGGGTCGGCGGGGAAGGTCATCGGCGTCGACTTCAACGACGCGATGCTCAAGCTCGCGCGAAAGTATCAGCCCGAGCTGGCGGAGAAGATCGGCTGGTCGAACGTGAGCTTCCGCAAGGGCCGCATTCAGGACCTGGCGCTCGACCTCGAAGCCGCGCAGTCGTTCCTGGCGCGCAAATCGCTGGGCAGCATCGAAGACGTGGCCGAGTTCGAGAGCGAGTGTGACCGCCTTCGCCGCGAGGCACCGCTGATCCCCGACAACAGTGTCGACGTGATCGTCTCCAACTGCGTGCTCAACCTCGTGAGCAACCAGGAGAAGCGCAAGCTGTTTGCCGAGATGTTCCGAGTGCTGCGCAAGGGCGGGCGGTGTGTCATCAGCGACATCGTCTGCGACGAAGAGCCCACGCCCGCCATCATGAACGACGCCCGGCTCTGGTCGGGCTGCATCAGCGGAGCGTTTGTCGAACACGAGTTCCTCGAGATGTTCCAGAACGCCGGCTTCCACGGGATCGAGGTCCTCGTTCGCCAGGAACAGCCTTGGCAGACCATCGACGGCATCGAGTTCCGCTCGATGACCGTCCGCGCCTACAAGGGCAAGCAGGGCCCCTGCATGGAGCACAACCAGGCGGTCATCTACAAGGGCCCGTGGAAGCAGGTGCAGGACGACGACGGCCACACCTTCTACCGCGGCCGACGGATGGCGGTGTGCGAAAAGACCTACAAGATCATGACCGACCCCTCGAGCCCCTATGCCGCGCAGATGATCGGCATCGAGCCGATGACCCCGGTCGATCCGGCGGCGGCGAAGGCGTTCGACTGCAAGCGCACCAGCCTGCGTCACCCGCGCGAGAGCAAGGGTCAGGACTACCGCGTGACGGCCGAAAACATCGACCCCGACTGCGCCTGCGGGCCCGACGGCTGCTGCTGAGCCGGTCATCCGGGTCGGGCGGCCTCGCATGGCCGCGGCCCGTCGCCCGCGGCCTTCACCGGCGGAGTTCACCCATGCCAACCCTCCAGCGCGAACTCATCGCCGAATTCGTCGGCACGTTCATCCTCGTCTTCGCGGGCTGCGGCGTGATTGTCGCCAACGCGGTCACCGACGGGGCCATCACCCACGTCGGCATCGCGCTGGTGTGGGGCGCGGTCGTCGCCGCGCTGATCTACACGCTCGGGCACATCAGCGGCTGCCACATCAACCCCGCGGTCACCGTCGCCTTCGCCGCCGCGGGATGCTTTCCGCCGCGGAAGGTGATCCCGTTTATCGTGGTGCAGGTGCTGGGCGCGGTCGCGGCGGCGGTCGTCCTCAGGGCGTGTTTCGGCAACGTCGCGAGCCTGGGCGCGACGCTGCCGCGCGAGGGGCTCTGGCTGCAAAGCCTGGTCATCGAAATCGCCCTGACGTTTATCCTGATGTTGGTCGTGCTCGGCTCGGGCCTCGACAAGCGATCGCCCGCGGGTTTTGCGGGCATCGCCATCGGGCTTGCCGTCGGGCTCGATGCCATGGCGCTGGGCCCCATCACCGGCGCCAGCATGAACCCCGCCCGCAGCTTCGGCCCGGCCCTGGTCAGCGGGGCGCTCGCTCACCACTGGATCTACTGGGTCGCCCCCATCGCCGGGGCGATGCTCGCCGTGGTGGTCTATCGCCTGATCGGGCCCGAGGCGTTTCCGCCGCCCCAGCCGGCCAAGGCCATTCCGGGCTATACCCACGATGTGCCCGCCGCCACCCACTGACCCCGATGAGATCGTCGATTTAACTTTTTCCCGAGACCGATCATGACAACAGCCGCCACCCCCTCCCACACCACGATGTCAACCGCAACCCCGCCCGCCTCGGTGACCCCGCTCCGCGTCTTGTCAGGCAACAAGTTTGATCAGGCCGTCCGCGCCGCCACCGGGGGCGATGTTCGCGGCGGATCGATCCGCACCGTTCAGGTCAACATCGGCCTCCGCTGCAACCTCGCCTGCCATCACTGCCACGTCGAAAGCTCGCCCAAGCGGACCGAGGAAATGTCATGGGAGACCATGCTCCAGTGCCTCGACGCCGCCCGACGCGCCGGCGCCTCGACCTTCGACATCACCGGCGGCGCGCCCGAAATGCACCCCCGCTTTCGCGACCTCGTCGCCGCCGCCCGGGCCCAGGGGCTGGAGGTCATCGTCCGCACCAACCTCACCATCCTGCTCGAAGACGGCTTCACCGACCTGCCCGAGTTCTTTAAGGCGCATCGGGTTCGGCTTATCGCTTCGTTGCCGTGTTATCTCGAAAACAATGTCGATAAGCAGCGCGGCCGCGGCGTCTACAAGGATTCGATCGTCGCGATCCAAAACCTCAACGCCGTCGGCTACGGTATCGAGCCCGAACTGGTCCTTGATCTCGTCTTCAACCCCGGCGGGCCGTCGCTCCCTCCGCCCCAGGAGGCGCTCGAGGGCGATTACAAGCGCGAGCTCTCGACCCGCTTCGGCATTCGCTTCACCCACCTGCTGACCATCACCAACGTGCCGATCGGCCGATTCGAACACGACCTGGCCCGTGCCGGAAAGGCCGAGCCCTATATGACCAAGCTGCAGGCCGCGTTCAACGCCGCGACGGTCGACGGCCTCATGTGCCGACACCAGCTCCACGTCGGCCACGACGGCCGCCTCTACGACTGCGACTTCAACTTCGCCCTGGGCCTGGGCACACACCGCGACGCCCCGCGCCACATCAGCGACTTTGACCCCACCCGGTTCCTGGCCCGCAAGATCTCAACAGCCCCGCACTGCTTCGCCTGCACCGCCGGGTCCGGCTCGTCGTGCGGCGGCGCGGTCGTCCGCAACGCACTGCCGTGATCGAGCCCGTCGGGCGATCCACCCCCGACCCAGCCCGACCCAGCCTAACCAACCGCGACAAGACCGGAACAAGCCCGATCTAGCTCGACCGAGCCGGTCGACGAACCGCGTTTGATCGAGCCCATCCGAGGCGGCGCGGGTCATGCCCGGCCAGCGCGACCCGCATGCCCTGCAATACAACTCACGGTCAGCCCACTGTGGCGCGCTGAACTGCGGGCAAACTGTTATTCCACGCGAACAAAGTTGAAGTGCCGGCCGCACCTTGGCTAGCATGCCGCGCCGACCGGCGGCAGCCAAGATCGATCAACCCCTGCCGATGGTTAAGAAATCCTCGCGAAGTCTTAACCGAATCCAAATACCACCCCGGTGTGTCACCGGGTACAACCCCCGGCCCCGAATGAAGTACCAGCGCTCAACGTGTGTCGACGCCGAAGGCTCCCCCTCCGCGTCGCCTATTCTCCGCCCCGCCCTTCAGCGCTCGGCCGGCTTCACGCTGGTCGAACTGCTGGTGGTGATTGGGATTATCGCCCTGTTGATCGGTATCCTGCTGCCGGCGCTGGGCCGGGCCCGGGCGCAGGCCCAACAGGCCGTTTGCGGCGCCCAGATGCGCAACTACGCGCAGGCGATGATTTCGTATGCCAATGAGAATCGGGGTTGGCTTGCAGGTCCCAACACCTCCGGCCTGCCGAACGGTGTGACGGGTTCCGGTGCCACGCTTCGCTGGTCTGACACCACCGCTCCGACCGACGCGACGCAGAACATGGACTGGGTTTCGCCCACCCTGGGCAAAGCCCTCAGCCTGCCCGCCAACCGCGGCGAGCGGATGATTGCCATCTTCAACACCAAGGTGAGATGCCCGTCGAACGACCGGTTCTACAACGGCCAGTACACGGGCGATTCTGGCAGCGGCGGCGATGAGATCGTCGTCGATCCGTCGACGGTCAACTATTCGTCTTATTCCGCGGCCCTGGGTTTTCACGTGGTCAACAGCGGTTCGTCGCCGGTGGTGACCAATGCCCGAGCCGCGACGATTCGCCTGCCCAGCGGCTATGGCCCCAAGCTGTCGAAGGTTGGCAACGCGGCCCGCAAGGTCTACATCATGGAGGGGGCTCGATACGTTGCCACCGACACCGGGGCGACATTCAACCCCTTCATGCGTCAGGTGCGTGGTGGCAACTTCATGGATTTCGGCCCCGCGACGCCCGAAGCCGACCTTTTCCGCTTCCAGAACAACACACTCGCGGTGCTTCCGATCAACCGGTATGCACTGCGGCACCGTGACCGGATGAACGTCGTGTTTTTCGATGGCCATACAGAAGTGCTTGGCCCGAAGGAACTTGTCCGGCTCGAACTCTGGTGGCCCAAAGGCTCGGAGGTTCGCGCGAATTTCCCAGTGGGTACGCAAGATTCCACGGCGCGTATCGGCATGATCATCCCCTGACCGCCTTGGGAGAGGTGTTCGGTCAGGCGTCGCGGTGGATCCTGCGCGATCGGGCGGACCCTAGTTGCTGACAACAGTTTTGCCGGTGCTCCGGGTGGAGCGCCGGTGCCGGACGACTCCGCGTTTCAGCCTCACCTGGCTGCGGAACGGCGGCCGGCAAAGTGGAGAGAAAACCCTCCGGAGAGAGAATGCGCATGAAGCGGACGTCTATCTTGATTGCGGCCGCGCTCGCGACCGTTGGCGTTCAGGTGCCCGCCTCGTTCGGCGCCTACAAGCCCCAGTCGTTCATCGCGGTCTGGGACGGCAACCAGAACCTCGACCCCGCACGGACCCCCACGCAGCGGTCGATCGCGTACTACGCCGTGTCTGACCTGTCGGGCAGCAGCGTCTTCGCTGGCGCTCCGGTGCTGTCGATGTGGGTCGGTTACGAAGACACCCAGGGTGCCAACTTCGATGAAGCCGACACGATCACCGTCAACTCCGGCACGGGCATGACCTACCAGATCGCCTTCGACAGCGGCGCCCCCGGTGTCGTCGACGCGGCTGGTGACACGCAGGGCGACTTCGACCTCTACCGCCTGAACTTCAACAAGGCCCTGATCGACCAGCGCTCCAACCCCGTGGCCGCGCCCAAGGGGACGATGTATGTCCCGACCACGCTGAGCGACGGCTTCAGCAACATCCCTCACCCCACGGCGGCCGTGAGCCGGTTCATCGATGAGGTTTCGGTCAAGATCGGTGAAGTGCGGCGCAACCAGCAGGTCGGTACCGTCTTCTTCGACACCGATGCCGAGTTCGTCCGCCCCGACCGGATCGTTCTTCTCGAGAACGAGACCGACGCAGCCCTCAACGACACGGTCGCCAATGACCACACGATCGCGACTTTTGAGCGCGTTGCCGAAGTGAACGGCAGCGGCGACTACAATGCTGCTGGGAATACCCAGTCGTGGAGCCGCACCAGCAACACGCTGGTCGACATGGACAACGGCACCGGCCGCTCCGAGCCGGTTGATATCGCGTTTGTCAGCCGCGACGGCGTGCAGGGCGTCTGGGTGCTGGAGTCTGACGGCGGCGGCGACGACATCTCGTTCTTCCAGATCGACTGGTCGGGCTCGGCCCCGACGCTGGCCAAGAAGGAACTGGTCGCCCCCGGCTTCCCGACCGGCTTCGCCCTCGACGAAGATCCGACCGTCGATGCCAACACCAACGACGGCGACGGTGACTGGGTCAAGGTTGACGGCGCCGGGAACCTCCTGATCGGCGAGTCGGGATTCAACGATACGCCGCCGACCGAGCCGAAGGTTATCGGCCGCGAAGTCGTTTCGTATGACGACGTCGATGGTCGGGTCGATTTCGGTGCATGGTCGACCTCGCCCACCCTCGCGCCCTCGACCGACGACGATTCGGCCGTGACCGATGGTCGGTTCACCACCTACGACCCCGCCACCGGTTACCTCTACTTCTTTGACATCGACAGCGGCACCGCCCCTGGTGTCAACGCCGACGTTTATGTCTTCGACCTGGCAACCGGGTCGCTGGTCTACCAGGAACTCAACGGTGCCCCGCAGTTCCTCGAGCGCAACGGCATCCGGATGATCAACCGCGGTGACCTCACCGGCGACGGGACGATCAACATCGATGACGTCGCGCTGCTCTACACGGCAATCGACGACGCCACCCTGGGCGGCGAGGTGTCTGACCTCACCGGGTCCGAGTGGTACGACCTCACGGGCGACATTGACCTGACCCTGCATGTCGATGGCGGCCTCGGCGACGACTTCGAGCTGATCAAGAACATCGCCGGCGTGATCGACGGTGACGCGGACGTCGACGGCGACGTCGACTTCGACGACCTGGGCCTCCTGCTGGGCAACTACGACCAGGCGGGCAACTGGCTGGGCGGCGACTTCGATTTCACCGGCCTGGTCGACTTCGACGACCTGGGCCTGCTCCTGGGCAACTATGGCCTGGGCGTGGTCGGCGCGGTGCAGGGTGAGCTCGACGCGGCTGCGGTGGAAGCCCTTGTGGCTGCTGGGTTTGGGAGCGTTGTTCCCGAGCCCTCGACCGCCGGTCTGCTGGTGGGCGTTGGTGCGATGGCGCTGCGTCGTCGTCGCAAGTAAGTAACGTGTTAGCCTGACTGAGGGCGGCCTCCCCCGCCCTCAGTCAGGATTATTGAAGAAGAAAATTGACGGGAGCGGCTCGCTCGCGCATACTTAGGCCTGTTCATGGCCAGCGGGCGCGTCGCCCCAGGCTCTATCTCTCTAGAGGAGAAGAAGAATGAAGAAGGCTTCGTACATCGTTGCGGCCGCCGTCCTGGCCGCCGCTTCTGCCGCGAACGCGGCCGTTGATCTGGCCTACACCCGCACCGACGCCGGTGGCGGTCGCGATCAGATCGACATCATCATCACCGGGTTCACTGCTCCCCACACCGCGTATGACGTGGCTCTGGGCGGCATCACCTCGATCACCGGCAACCTGACGGCCAATGCTGGTTCGACGATGTCGTTCCCCGGCACCGCCTCGACCTACCGCACCCGCTCGGTGAACGGCTTCGCCGGCACCGTCTCGGGTGGCCTCCCCCAGTCGATCGTGAACTTTGACTCGGTCGTCGGCACCTGGACCCGCGTCGGCACCGGTGGCAGCACGACCGCCATCAACAACGGTACCTGGTTCACCGCTAACTCGTCCGCTCGCCTTGCCCCGACCGATTTCTCGACCGGCGTCGATGACAACGGCATCGACAACACCCTGCTCATGCAGATCTTCGTGAACACGGGTGGCAACTTCTCGTTCAGCGGTCTGTTCAACATCTCGGCCCCCAGCCTGCCGACCCTGACCAGCCAGGCGATCAGCTTCAACACGGCGACCCTGCCGCTGTTCGGCGATAACGGCGTTGACCCCATCGTCGTGCTGGGCAGCGTTGACCCGAACGGCGCTGGCGCCAACAAGACCGTTTCCGCCATCGACACCGGCGACAACTACCTCCCCGGCGAGGTCTCGGTCGTCGGCGCTGAGTTCGGCTTCGGCGGCACCAACAGCGACAGCGACACCGGCATCGAAGCCGGTTTCGTTGAAGTGACCGGTTCGCTGACGACCGATGAGCCCGGCTATATCGTCCTCCTCGAGCTCGATGGCGTCACCCCGGCTGAAGACATCGCTTTGGCTGCCGCTCTGGCTGCCTACATCGACGCGAACAGCCCCGATGCCGTGGGCGCGAACGTCACCGGTTACACGACCGATCTGGCCTCGGGCCCGCTGTTCGATCTGGCTTCGCTCAACTACGACATCGCCTTCTTCGTGTCGAGCCCCGGCGCTGCCAGTGACTTCTTCAGCTGGGACTTCAGCGCGGTTCCGGCTGTCGGCGGCAACACCGTCGGCGTCGAGCGCGTCGGTGTGATCCCCGAGCCGGCTTCGCTGGGCCTCGCCCTGCTGGCCGCTCCCGCCATGCTCCGCCGCCGTCGCGCCTAAGCTCATGCTTGGGTAAGACTGCGAAGGACATTGCGATCTGCTACGCAATCCTCCCCGACCGGGTCAGACCCGGTCGGGGTTCTTTTTTGTATGCCGGTCGGTGGTGTGCAGGGCTGTGGGAAGGGGCGATGGCGGCGTAGAATGAACTCTGGTGGCCGCCGAACCGCTCGAACAACTCGACCAGCTTCTGGGGGCTCTGCCTGAGTCGCCGGCGGTGGTGCGTGCTCGGTCAGAGCTGGCGGCGATTCGATTCCACGCGGTCGATCCACGCGGCCGGCTCGCGGTGGTCGCGCTGATCGGCGGCACGGGCACCGGCAAGAGCACCCTGATCAACCGGCTGGTCGGCCACGAGGTCACCGCGACGAGCTATCGGCGGACATTCACCGCAGGGGCGGTAGCGGTTGTGCCTGCAGGCCGATCGCTTCCGAGCGGATGGGGCGGGCTGGCGCATCGTCCGGTTTCCCCGGCGCGGCTGCCGGCCCGGGGGGAGGCCGGACGGATTGAGGTCGTGAGCGTCGCCAGGTCGGCCGAGGCCGACGCGGGCGGCGCCGCGGTCGAAGCCGAGTCGGGCCGGGAATCGAGAGGCGATCAGGGCTGGCGCGTGGCGCTGGTCGACACGCCCGATTTCGACGGCGACACGCCTCATCACCATGCGGTGGCCGACGGTGTGTTTCGGTGGGTCGATGCCGCGGTGCTGGTGGTGACGCCGGAGAAGTATCAGATGACCGAGCCGCTTGCCTATGAGCGGCTGGCGCGGCGCTGGGGCGTGCCGCTGGCGGCGGTCATGAACAAGTGTGAGTCGCCGGCCGAGCCGACAGACTATGCGGCGCAGATGGCGTCGCGGCGTGGTTCGTCTGGCGGCGATGCACACGGTGAGGTCC
>CAZBOE010000034.1:0-12423 GCA_964493365.1 uncultured Tepidisphaeraceae bacterium
CTGATCGCGCTGATGTCGCTGCGCTCTCACCCCGCCTCGGAGGCTTCCTTGGTGTTGAGGTCGACGCTGCGCAGCGGCTTACCCAGCGTCGAAATCGGTTTCATGGCCCCGCGGACGACCAGCGGCTGACCGTTGGTCATGCCGCCTTCGAGTCCGCCGGCGTTGTTGCTGCCTCGCTGGTATCCCAGCGTCGGTGTGTCGCGCAGCGACGCGTCGTAAAAAATCTCGTCGTGCACCGCGCTGCCCGGCCGGCGGGCCGTCTCAAAGCCCAGCCCGAATTCCACGCCCTTAAACGCCTGAATCGCCACCACCGCCGCCGCGATCCGTGAGTCGAGCCGCCCGTCCCAGGTCATGCACGACCCCAGCCCCACCGGTAGCCCAAACACGTGACATTCGACAATCCCGCCGGCCGTGTCCTTGGCCACCTTCTGCTGGTTGATGAATTCCCGAAACGCCGCGTCGGCCGACTCGTCGGGGCAATAGGTTTCCGACGCGTCGCGCAGCGCCTTGAGCCGGTCGATCCGCTCGCGCAGCGCTGCGCCGCCGATGCGCAGGACCGACCCGTCATCAAGCAGGTCCACTTTTGCCGTCGCCTCGCCCACCGCGCGGACAAACCCCAGCACCTCCACCCCGAATTGCGCCAGCAGCGACTTGGCCAACGCGCCCGCCGCCACCCGAGCGGCGGTCTCGCGCGCGCTCGCCCGTTCGAGCGTCTCGCGACAGTCGGTCGTCAGCCACTTGATCGACCCGGCGAGATCCGCATGTCCCGGCCGAGGTCGGGTGAGCGGGGGGGTCTTGGCCGGGTCGTCGAGACGGTTGTCCTTGTTGGGGATCAGCATCGTGATGGGCGACCCGATGGCCTTGCCCATCCGCACGCCCGTCAGAAACTGCACCACATCGGTCTCGATCTTCTGCCGCCCGCCCCGGCCATAGCCGCCCTGTCGGCGTCGAAGCTCGGTGTTGATCAAATCCGCGTCGACCGGCACGCCCGCCGGCATGCCTTCAACCAGCGCAATCAGCGCCGGCCCGTGTGACTCACCGGCCGTTCGATAAGACAAGCTCGCCATACCGGCGATGGTAGTGGCCTGCCCGGCTCATACAAAGTCCGCCGAATTCGCCCCGCCCCGGCACCCCCGTTGCCACTCGGCCTCATCGACATGGAAACGATAACTCCAGACGACACCAATGACCGCTCCGAACCCGCCCCCCAGACCCCCTCGCCGGGCATGGTCAACCCCGTCCGCGATGCCACCCGCGGCAGCGTGCTCGACCCTGCCGGCGCCGGACAGGCCGACCCCACGCCGGCCGCCGACCTCGCCACCGCCATCGGTCAGCCACAGCAGGACATACCCCCAAACGAAAGCTCTCCCGTCCGCCAGGACAGGAGAGCGTAGTCGTCGAAGGGATAGACCAGCCGTCGCGCCGGAGCGGGCTTCGCACGGCCGAGTCGCGCCACGCTCGCCTCGGCGTCGCGCCCCAAGCGGCCGTCGTGGAGCGCCGCGAGGACGTCGTGAAGCGCCGCAAGCGGCCCGTTCACGCGCACCGCACGGCCTGTTCGCGCGTCGCACGGCCTGTTCACGCGCACCGACCGCGCTATCGCGCGCACCGCGATGCGGCGACTTACCCGCGGAGTTCGCGTTCGGCGCGGTACCAGTTTTCGTCGGGCGAGCCGCCCGTGCCCGAGAGGTGAATCTCATATGCACGCTCGGCGATCATCTGGTGCGTCACTTCGCGAGGGGCTGTCGCGGTGCCGATGACGGTGCCGCCGCCTGACGTGCCGCCCGTATCTCCGTTCGACGAAGAATCGCCGGACGTGGCGGCCGACGCAGACATCGCTCCGTTGCCGGCCGGCTGAGCGACCGAGGCCGGATCACGCACTTCGATCTCGACCTTGGGTGTCGTCGCCTTCCGCGTGCGCGACGCGGTGCCAGTTGTCTTGGTTCCGGTTGCCTTCTTGGCCATGGTGTTCTCCAGTTGTGAGCTTCCCTCTACCAGACTCCATTCCGTTCCCCGGTTCGTCCAAACCGCCCGGCGGTTTTTCGGTCAGCATTCCCCTTTCCACGCGGCCAGCCACGGCAGCCCCGCATGGCTGCGCCCGGTATCGACCCAATCCGATCGGACGCTCATTGCGGGGCGAGCATCCGGTTCCCACGTCGACGCCCGCAGAATCTGCGCCGGACTAGGGGAACGCATTAACAGAAACCCATGCTGACTTCAAGAACAATCGTCCTCGGTGGCTCAGACTGTCGCACCGCATACACCAGTCCGACCCGCCGCCCACTGACGACGCTCGCCAGGCAAACACCACCCATCGCAAGCCGCACGTCGCAGCAGGGCACACCGATCGCGCGCCATGCCGCCACGCTGCAAGCCGGCGCACATACAAGCGCACCCGCGCGAACCCTGCCCGCAAGCGGCCGGCAACCTTGACCTCGGCTCGAACAACGACCGTTAGAGGCCCAGTTCCTTCAACTTGGCCAACACTTCCTGTTCATGGCCTTCGGGTTTCACCTTTTCAAAGACATGGGCGACCTTGCCCGACTTGTTGATGACAAATGTCGTCCGGGCGGCGCCCCAGTACTTCTTCCCGTACATGCTCTTTTCGACCCACACGCCATACGCCTCGCACACGCTGTGGTCGGCGTCGGCCAGCAGGGGGAAGTTGAGGTTGAACTTGGTCGCAAAGCCGGTCACATCCTCGACCGGGTCGGGGCTGATGCCCAGCACCGCGACATTGGCCTTGTCGTAGTCGGCAATGGCGTCGCGGAAACCGCAGGCTTCTTTCGTGCAGCCGGGGGTGTCGGCCTTGGGGTAGAAGTAGACCACAACCGCCTGTTTGCCCTTGTAGTCGCCCAGCGAAATGTGCTTGCCCGTACTGGCCGGCAGCTTGAACGCCGGAGCGGCCTGGCCCGAAGCGGGAATCGTCGATGTCTCTGCCATGATCCTGATCCTTCCTGTGTGTCGGGCCGGCCCCGCCCCACGCGGCCGCCCGGTTGCGTCATCCAAGCCCGGCCGTGGCGTCAAGTCAAACCGGGGGCGCCATGTCGGGTCGGAACCGGTCGCGCGATTTTAGCTCGTCTGCCGACACCCTCGCGCGGCGTATCATCCTGCCATGGAGATCTCCAAGGAAGTTGCCACTGCATTTCCCATGCTCGACCCCGCGGAGATCGACCTGATTCGTCGGTCGGCCACCGTCTATCAGCCGCGCGACGGCGAAGCGATCTGGTCGGCCGGTCAGTCGGATGTTGATTTCTTCGTCGTCGAATCCGGCGGCATTGAAGTGGTCAACCCCACATCGAACAACCGAACCGTTGCCATGCACGGGGCCGGCGAGTTCACCGGCGACATCGACCTGCTCACCCGTCGGCCGGTGGTCGTCACCGCTTATGCCCGGGGCGAAACGCGGCTTCTCCGCGTGCCGGGCGGCAAGCTGCGCTACCTGCTCAACACCGTCCCGCGCCTGGGCGAGAAGCTGCTGTCGGCCTTTCAGATCCGCCGCGACATGCTCGAAGAAGCCGGGTCGGTGGGGCTCCAGGTGATCGGCGACCCCGCCTGCGCCGCGACCAACCAGGTGCGTGAATTTCTGTTCAAAAACTTCGTGCCCTTTGAGTGGACGGAGCCCGACACCGACGCCGGCCGCGCGGCGCTGCGCGCCTGCGAGATCGATGAGCCGTTCGACCCGGAGGCGGTGCTGCCGGTGATTCGCTGCGGCGACGGGAGCGTGCTCAAGCAACCCTCGCTTAGGCAGCTCGCCCGGTGCGCCGGCATTCGCGTCAAGTGTCCGAGCGAGACATTCGATTTCGCGATCGTCGGCGCGGGGCCCGCCGGTCTAGCTGCGGGCGTTTATGCGGCTTCCGAAGGGCTCTCCACGGTTGTCCTCGACCGCCTCGGCCCGGGCGGGCAGGCCGGCGGTTCATCAAAGATCGAGAACTTCATCGGCTTTCCGTCGGGGCTGTCCGGGGCCGAGCTGGCCGAGCGGGGCGTGCTGCAACTGCTGAAGTTTGGCGCCACCGTGATCGCGCCGGCCGACGTGAAGTCGGTGGCGCGGCAGGACGACGGCGTCTTCCGACTCGAGGTCGATGACGCCGACCACATCAAGGCTCGGTGCGTGCTCGCGGCCACCGGCGCCGCCTACAAGCGACTCGAGGCCCGCGGCGCGGAGCGGTTCGAACGCGCCGGCATTTACTACGCCTGCACCGCCGTCGAAGCGCGGCTGTGCGGCGACTCGGAAGTGATCGTCGTCGGGGGCGGCAACAGCGCCGGGCAGGCCGCGATGTTCATGTCAGACAACGCACGACGCGTGCACCTGGTCGTCCGGGGCGACGACTTTGCCAAGGGCATGTCCGATTACCTGGCGAGCCGGATCCGAGCCTGCGATCGCATCGAGGTGCACACCGAGGCCGAGGTGGTCGAGGTCGAGGGCGACGACGCGATGCGGCAGGCGATCGTCGCCTGCCGGAAGACCGGGCAGCGTCACTGTGTTCCCGCGGCGGCGATCTTCGTGTTCATCGGCGCCGAACCCCACAGCCGCTGGCTGCCGGGCGAAGTCGCCCGCGATGCCTCGGGTTATGTGCTCACCGGCCCCGACGTGCTCCGCAGTGGCAAGTGGACGCTCGACCGCGAGCCGATGCCGCTGGAGACCAGCGTGCCCGGCATTCTTGTCGGCGGCGATCTCCGATCCGGCGGCACCAAGCGCGTCGGCTTCGCCGTCGGCGACGGCTCGATGGCCGTCACCTGCGTCCACCGCTGGCGCGCGATGGCGTGAGCGCCCAACGGATCACTCCGATCAAAGCGACGCGGCGGCGACGAGCTTCGCCGGGGTTACTTTCCCGCAAGACGCTCGCGGATCAGGGCGCTGGCGATGCCCGGCTCCACCTGCTGGCCGTGCTGCTTCATGAATGCACCGGTGGCTTGGCCGGCCTGTTTTTCGGTGAACGTGTTGGCGGCGAGAAACTGATCGACCAGTGCGGCCGTCTCGTCGCGCGACAGCTTTTTCGGAAGGTATTCCTCGACCACGCCGATTTCGAAGTCGAGCGCTTTGACCTCGTCGGCCTTCCCGAGCTTTTCGTATTCCTCGCGGCTTTTGCGCAGCTTCTTGGCGTAGGCCTCGACCACCTGCTCTTCGGTCGGCTTGCTGGGCATCAGGTCGATGTTCTTCACATCGGAAAGGACCATGCGGATGACCGTGAGGCGATCTTTCTGACCGGCCTTCATCGAGGCCTTCATGTCGGCGGTAAGTCGTTCGAGCAGGCTCATGTTTACTCCCGATAGGTTGAGTGGTATAGTATAGGGAGTACTAGCTGTAGGCACGTCCGGCCGTGGTGAATGCCGCGGCCAGCGGAGCAGCGGGGTCAGACAGGTCGGAGCGCAGTTCGGAGGGCGTCCGACGCTTGCATGCTGCGTCACGCGTGATCTTCATGACAGCCCGATGCCCGCTGACATGTTGATGTCAGTCTGTTTTGGGGTCTGGTCTGTGAGTTGCTCGGGCCTCGGCTGGTCAGGATGGCAGTTGGCCGTCTGACGAATCCGTCCATTGTAAGAGCCGCGCGATCTCCCGGAACGGTCTCCGGTCAGATCACCACGACACCGCGCCGCATGCCGCGCCGCGAAGTCGGGGCAGGCACACCCGAATCAGCCCCCCTCTGATCACGCCCATGCGGATCGGTCGCGGTTGAAACAGGCACAAGTTGGATCCGGCGCAACTGGAACAGGCGCGCCCGGATCAGGCGCACAGAGTCACGTTACCCTCAATGTCGTATCGCCAAAGGCACGACAGGGATGTCGATGCAACCATGCACATGCAGGCAGCACACCCACCGGTCGAAGGTCTCCTCCAATTCACCGACGAAAAGCGTGACGGGCAGTTGCGCGATCCCAAGCAGCCGCTTCGACCACTGGGGCCCGGCTTTTTCGTGCCGCGGCAGCTCATCCGGGAGCTGAACCTGCGGCCGGGGCTGATCATCCAGGGCCAGCCCAAGGGCAAGGTCGTCAACCGCATCCGCAGCATCGAGGGCCGGACGGTCGACGAATATGTCCAGCACACCAGCCTCTATGACGCCACCGCGCTCGACCCGCAGCCGATGCTCAAGCTCGAGCACAAGGCGGACGAATACACCACGCGGATCATGGACGTGCTCACGCCCGTCGGCTTCGGGCAGCGCGGGCTGATCGTGGCGCCCCCGCGGGCGGGCAAGACCATCCTGCTTCAGAACATCGCCCGGGGCATCGCGGCCAACTATCCCGAGGTGCAGTTGATCCTCCTGCTGATCGACGAGCGGCCGGAGGAGGTGACGGACATGAAGCGGAATGTCCCCGGCACCGTCTACGCATCGAGCAACGACAACACGATCGAAAAGCATCTCGACCTGGCGCAGCTGATCATTGAGCGATGCAAACGGCAGGTCGAGTTCGGCTCCAACATCGTGGTGTTGCTCGACTCGCTGACCCGGCTGGGAAGGGCGTTTAACAGCGGTGGACCGCAGGGCGGGCGCACCATGTCCGGCGGCCTGGACAACCGGGCGCTGGAGATCCCCAAGAAGCTCTTCGGCGCCGCCCGCAAGATCGAAAACGGCGGGTCGCTGACCATTCTCGCGACCTGCCTGGTCGATACCGGATCGCGCATGGACCAGGTGATCTTCGAGGAGTTCAAGGGCACCGGCAACATGGAACTCACGCTCGACCGCAATCTCTCCAACCAGCGAATCTACCCGGCGATCAACATCGCCGAGTCGGGCACGCGCAAGGAGGAGAAGCTGATGGACGAGAAGCGCCTGGATTCGGCGCGGAAGATCCGCCGACACCTGATCAGCATGCCCCCGGCGCAGGGGGTCAAGACGATGCTCGAGGTGATGTCGAAGCACAAGACCAACGACGCCCTGTTCGCGGCGATGCGGTAGGGCGGCCTGGGCGAGGCGGGGGGCGGGGGTAAAGAGGCGCTGCAAGAACGCCAGCCGGTCCGAGGCACGGGAGGTCGTCCGGTGCATGAAAGGGCGTCGCGCTTTGGCACGAGGGGTCGTCCGTGCGGGGCACGAAAGGGTACCCGGGGAGCGAAAAGGCGCCCGGCCGCGGCAACAAATCTCGTCCGACCACTGCACAATAGCCCGCCCGGCTGTCGCTCGCGCCGTGTCGCCGGCGGAATGTGGATGAACTGTCACAAACACGCCGCCATGGTTGCAGGTTGAGCCGTGGCCTATACACTCGCCCAACGCGGTCAAATCGGTCGGCAGCGCCGCTGATTCCCCTCCCCCAGCCAGCTTATCCACAGCCTTGTGCACATGCTTAGTTAAGGATGTGTCTATCTTTGCGCCTGGTTGTGGAATACCGTGGCGCGCGGATGAGGAAATTGGTTATCTCCAAAATGGTGCACTTCGTTAACGGCGTCGTCGGTGCTTGGGTTGGCGTGGCTGTTGGACGCACGTCGGAGTGTTGACAACGGCGGGATAAGTCGCTTTGCAGGCCTCGAACATGAGTCCACGGGAGCGGCAGGGCGGTTGTGCCCGACGAGTTGGGTCTCGTGCGATGCGCCCGGTGTGGCGATGGGGGTGCCCGGCGATGGCGGTGCCTTGACGCCGGATGTGTGACGCCGGATGTGTGACGCGGGGGGTAAGTGGTGCTGGGGTGAACCGTGCTGGGGTGAGTGGTGGGGGGGAGTGTTGGGGGTGGCCGTTAAGCCCGTGGCGTTCATGAATGACGACGGGCCGGACAAGTGCTGGACCTGTCCGACCCGTCTGGCATTGTGGTGACGCTCGGTGCCGACGCCGGATCAGCGGTTCATCTGATCCTGCGACTGCGTGTTTGAGTTGGTGCCGCCCTGGTTGCGGTTGCCGGTGTTGCTCCGGTCGCGGTCGGTCTGGTCGATGGACGAACCGGGGGTGCCGCCACCGCTCACGCCGCCGGCGTTGCTGTTGCTCGTGCCGCCGCGGGTGCTGCCGACGTTGCCGCTCTGGTTGCCGGTGGTCGAGCCGCTGTTGTAGCTCGACGAGTCGCCGCCCATGCGGGCGCCCGCGGGCTGGGCCTCGGCGCTCGACCCGAGGATTTCGGCGGCCTCACGCTGTGCCATCTGGAGGTGGCTCTGCAGTGCGGGCAGGGCCTGGGCGGCCAGCTGCTTGACCTGCGGATCCTGGGCGTAGCGTGCGGCGTAGGCGGTGCTGAGGATCGACATCTGGTGCCCTGCGACCTGGCCGAACACGAAGCCGTTGTAGAGCATCGTGCCGTCCTTCTCGCGCATCTTGGCGAGCTTGGCCTGATGCACTTCGTCGAGGTCGTCGGAGAGGCTGACGTTCATCTGCTGGGCCACCTGCTTGACCTGCTGGTCGAGGCGCTGGTGGTCCTGGATGATCTGCCGGGTCATCTGGGCGACCTGCGGACGATCCTGCAGCTTCTGCTGGATAAGCTGGGCCGCCTGGATCTCAAAGAGGTTGACCTGGTGGAGGAACTCGACGAGTTCTTCGCCGAGCTGCTGCTGCTCCTGCTGGGTGAGCTGCTGGCTCTGCATGCCCTGGCGCTGACCCATCTGGCCCTGACCGGTCTGGCCCTGACCCATCTGACCCTGACCCATCTGACCTTGGCCGGTTTGGCCCTGGCCCATCTGGCCTTGGCCGGTCTGGGTCTGGCCCGTCTGCGACTGGCCTGCCTGACCGGGGCGGTTGGTGTCCTGTGCGATGGTGACGCCGGCGGTGGCCATGGCGATCACGGCTGCGGAAACAAAAGTCTTGCGAAACATAGGATGAATCCTTTCCTGTCGTGGTGGTAATGTCGTGGTGGTGTCGGGCATGTCGTGGGTCAGGGGCGCGAGCCCGGCTGGTGAGACTCCACGGCATCTCGATCGGGCCTGATCGACCGGTGTCGGCCGAGGTACAGGCCCATCAGCGGGAGCATGGGGCGAAATGCAGTTGGGGTCGCCCCGTGCCTCACATCAGGTCGGCTGATGCACCATCCTCCTTTCCAGCCCGGCGGTTACGCGGGCGATGAAATGAAACGTCAACCGGGATCCGCCACCGGTCGTGTGATATGGGTGGCAAAGGCGATGCCCGGGCGCGTCGACTTTGGTGGCGTAATTCACTGAAGCCGGGTGAAATGGCCGACGAAGTGGTGCAATGCCCGTGGACAACGAACCAGCGAAAGACAACCCGAGCGCCCACGACAACCCGCAGACTCCGGCGGCGGGGCGGATCATGCGCCTGGCGACCAGCGCTGTCGATACATTCGACCTGTTTACACGCCGGCGCGTGGCGGTGCAGTTGCTGCTGGGGTTCTCGGCCGGCGCGCCCATCGCCTTCAGCGGCGATCTCATCGGCGCCTGGCTGGCGGATGTTGGAATCGAAGTTACGACGATCGCCCTGCTGAGCGCGGTGACGATTCCCTATGCGCTCAAGTTTGCGTGGGCGCCGCTGCTGGATCGGTATGACCCGCCTGTGGTGGGGCGGTGGCTGGGCAGGCGGCGTGGCTGGATCCTGGTGATGCAGATTCTCGTCGGCGCGCTGATCGCGATGGCGGGGCTATGCAACCCGGCAGTGTCGGTCTGGCCGCTCGCGGCGATCTGCCTTGCGCTGGCGACTGCCGGGGCTTCGCAGGACATCGTCATCGATGCCTATCGCACCGACGTGCTCGAGCAAGAGGAACGCGGGCCGGGCACGTCGAGTTATGTCTGCGCATATCGTGTGGCGCTGATCACAACCGGATGGCTGGGGTTGTATCTTGACGGCAAGGGTGTCCCGTGGGGGGCGATTTACGCCCTGTCGAGCATGGCGATGGTCGTCGGTGTCGTCGGCACGCTGATCGCGCCCATGCCCCGCGAAGAGCAGGCGCGAAACCCATCGCTGGGTGAAGCGGTGGTCGAGCCGTTTCTGCAGATCGCTGCGAGGCGGCTGGGGTGGCTGATGCTGCTGTTCGTGGCGCTGGTGAGGCTACCGGATGACACGACCCGGGCGCTGCAGATTCCGATGCTCAAGGCGCTGGCGTTCGGCTCGACCGACATCGCCAACGCGCGACAGCTTGCCGGCGTGGCGATGGCGATCGTCGGCACACTCGTCGGAGGCGGGCTGGTCGCGCGGCTGGGCATGTGGCGGAGCCTGCCGGTGATGATCGTGCTGGTGGGGGCGTCGAATGTAGCCTTCGCGGCGCTCTATTACGTGCCGACGACATCCATGCTCTACGCCGCGGTGTCGGTCGAGAATTTCTGCAGCGGGCTGACATCGGCAGGCTTTCTCGCTTTTCTGATCAGCCAGTGCGACAGGCGATACTCGGCAACGCAGTTTGCGCTCTTCACCGCACTGATGCAGCTGGTGGGGCGGTTCAGCGGGGCGGCGGCGGGGTATTATGCATCTGTAGTGGGCTGGCCGATGTTCTGGATCACGACCTCGGTGCTGGCGCTTCCGGCGCTGGTGATCCTGCCCCTGTTGCCAAGACGGGACTACAACGCGGAATCTGCCAACCACCCTGCCCCGAGCGCTTTCGAAGTGCTTGTGGCAGAGCCCGTTGAAACTGGAACACAACCGGCGAAGCGGTAGGATTTGCGGCGTTATGGCTCAGATCACGGAAGAACAGACCCCACTGCAGGACGCGCCGCCGGCTGAGGCCGACTCGACCGAAGACCAGTCACACGCGTCATCAGCGCCATCGGCCGATGAGCACGCCGAGAGCACCCTTCCCGACGGCGCGATCGACAATGCGGGCGAGCAGGGCGAAGCGGAAGCGCCGGCCGACTCGCTTTTCGACGAGACGCCCGACGTGTCGCTGGGCGCCGTGGAGGCCCTGCTCTTCAGCACGCACAGTCCGCTGACGGCGGGGCGGCTGGCCGAACTGCTCGGCCTGCCCTCGACCAAGGCGGTCAAGGGCGCGGTGAAGCAGCTCAACGCCGCGTATTCCGAATCCGGGCGAGCCTTTCGAATCGAGCAGGTGGCCGGTGGGTATCAGATGCTCACCCTGCCCGAGCACGGCGAGGTCGTCCGTCGGCTGGTGCAGAAGGAGGCCGACGCGAAGCTGACCAAGTCGGCCCTGGAGACGCTGGCGGTGGTGGCATACAAGCAGCCGATCCTGCGGGCGGACATCGAAGCCATTCGCGGCGTCGCCTGCGGCGAGACGATTCGCTCGCTGATGGAGAAGCACCTGGTCAAGATCGCCGGGCGTGCCGAGCTGCCCGGCCGGCCGATCCTCTATGGCACGACCAAGCGGTTCCTCGAGCTCTTCGGGCTCAACTCGCTCAAAGACCTGCCCAAGGAAGAAGACGGCCTCCGGGCGCTGCCGGCGCGAACATCAACGGGAGTTTCAACCAGCCCGGGCGAGTCGGCCGATTCGCCGGCCGCTCAACCGCGCGGCGACAGCGATGCCGACCCTGCCTGACGGCAGCCGGGGCGGGCAAGACCTGTCCAAACCCGACCGCCCTGCCGCTTTCAAGAGCGAGATAAACATAACATAGATTATCGGACGTAGCAGGGCGGTTGTGCCGGGTTGGCTGTCGGGGTTTTCCATGCCCCGTTTGCGGGGGCCGGTGCGGTTATGGGCCGGGTGGGCTTTGGACACCGGGTGGGCTTCAGATAACACCGGGTGGGTTTTAGATGCCCGTGTCGGATTCGAGGGTCGCGGTGGCGACCGCTCCGCCGAAACCACCGGCGATGAGGATGCTGCGCGAGATTTCGGCGGGCCGGGGTTGCAGGGTGATCGACAGCCCGGGGATCTCGATCGGGTCGGTGGTTCGCGCCGTCGGGGGGATGAGCTGGTGTCGGTGAGCCATGGCGCTGATCGCGGCGGCGACGAGGCCGGCGGCGCCCAGTGCGTGGCCGATTGCGCCTTTGTGCGAAACGACCGGCAGGGGGCGCGGATTGGAGCGGCCGTGGAGTGCGCCGTGAATGGCGTTGAGCTCGGCCTCGTCGTTTGCGGGCGTGCCGGTGGCGTGGGCATGGACGAAGTCGACCCGCCCGGCATTCGCGGCCCGGGCGACCAGCCGACGGAGGGTCGCCATCTCGGGGTCTGAGCCCGTGAGGTGCGTGGCGTCGCCGCCCCAGTGGAAGGACGTGAGCGCAGGATAACGGCAGGGCCCTGCCGCTGCGGGTTGAGACGGCGCGGGGGTCTTGGTCGCGGGGGCTTCGAGTGCGATCGCGGCGGCGGCTTCGCTCATGACAAAGCCTTTGCGCTGCCGGTCGAACGGCCGGCACCCATAGCCCGGCGGCGGCAAGACGCCGAGCCGGGCGAAGTTGGCGATGAACAACGCGTGCAGCGACGACTCGACCGCCACGACAAGCACGCGCCGGGCGACGCCTTCGTTGAGAAGCATCAACGCCCTGCCCAGCGCCAGGAGGCCGCTCGTGCATGCCGACGAGACGGTGAGCCGCGGGGAAAGCGCCATCGGCAATGAGGCGGCGAGGCGGTGCGCGGTGTCGGCCAGCCCGAAGGTGAGCAGGGCGGGAGCATCGCCAGATGCGGCTG
>CAZBOE010000034.1:12433-19306 GCA_964493365.1 uncultured Tepidisphaeraceae bacterium
CGGCGACGAGCGACTCGAACCGGCCGAGCCGATCGCCGGCGGGGCGGGCGGAGGTTGTCAGCGCGCTCAGCCAGGATTCGACGGACCCCTTGGAGGTGCCGACGACAAGGGCGGTCGGGCCGTCATCGCCCCGCCGCCGCTGGTCGCCGGGCTGACCGGTGTTTGTACCGGATGCGCCCGTCGATGCTGCGCCCGTCCAGTCTGCAGCCGTCCAGTGTGCGTCGGCGATGGCTTCGCGCGCCGCGGCGAGCGCCAGCGCGGTCAGCCGCTGCGCGCCGGGACGGGGCCCGGGTGTGAGTAGCGCAGGGCTGTGGGTGTCGATCGAGCGACCCTGGATCAGCGCCGACCACGTGGCGTCGCGCGTGACGCCCAGCGGGGTCACGAGGCCGACTCCTTTGATCAGCGCACGGGCGTACATCTGGGCAGATGATAGAGCCGCTGGGCAGTGGGGGCAGCAACCGCCCCGCCGCTGCCTGGGCATTCAAGGTCGCGGCGCGGGACGAGCCACCCGGTCACCCAGCGCGGCGGCGGGTTGACGTGGGGGATGATCAGTGTCCACAGCCGCAGCCGCCGTGACCACGTGCGTCGCCGTGGCTGTGTGCGTCGCTGTGGCTGTGGGCGTCGTGGGCTGACGCGCCGCCATGGCCGCGGCAGGCGTGAGAGCCGCTGGTCGAAGCCCCGTGATCGCGGGCGAGCTGTGAGCTGCACGCGGGGCGGGCGTCTTTGAACGGCGCACGCGGGCGAAGGCCCAGCGTGTTGAGCAGCGCGCGATCGGCGTCGTAGCTGGGCGACGGGACCGACCGGGTGAGCATCTGCCCGGTTTCGCTCGAGAAGATCGAGTTGGCGCCGGCCATAAAGCACAGCGCCTGGTCGGAAACCGACATAAACGCCCTGCCGGCCGACAGGCGTACGACCGACGCGGGCATGAGGATTCGAGCGGTCGCGATCACGCGGACGGTCTCCCAGATGTTCACGTCTTTCTGGTCGGCCAGCGGCGTACCGGGAACGCGGCTGAGCACGTTGACCGGGACTGACTCGGGGTGTGGGTCGAGCGTCGCGAGGGTGTGGAGCATCGACACCCGGTCTTCTTCTGATTCGCCCAGGCCGATGATGCCGCCGCAGCAGACGGTGACGCTGGTCTTGCGGACGGCGGCGATGGTGTCGAGGCGGTCTTGATACGTGCGCGTGGTGATGACCTTGTCGTAATACTCTTCAGACGTGTCGAGGTTGTGGTTGTAGGCGAAGAGCCCTGCTTCTTCGAGGCGCTGCGCCTGTTCGTCGGTGAGCATGCCCAGCGTGCAGCAAACTTCCATGCCCATGGCGGTGACCTCGCGCACCATCTCCAGCACGCGTTCGAACTGGGCGTTGTCCTTCACGGAGCGCCATGCCGCGCCCATGCAGACGCGCGACGCGCCGGAGGCTTTTGCCCGGTTGGCGATGTCGAGCACCTCGGCCTTGTCCATCATCGGGGTCGGCTTGACCTCGGTCTGGTATCGCACCGACTGCGAGCAATAGGCGCAGTCTTCGGGGCAGGCGCCGGTCTTGATCGAGATCAGCTTGCAGACCTGCACTTCCGCCGGGTCGTGAAACCGGCGGTGGACGATCGACGCCTGGTGGACGAGCTCCATCAGCGGCGTGTTGAAGACGGCTCGCACTTCGTCGCGACGCCAGTCATGGCGCACGGCACCGGCCGCGCTGGGCGAGAGCGGCAACGTGGGTGAATCCGTCATCGGCGAATCAGCTGCATCGGGCGAGGCGGGCGGCTCGGTCAGTTGGGCTGCGGTCACGGTGCTATCCATTCACTGGGGGTCTGTGTCGAAGATGGTCACTGCGAAGTTGGGCACGGCAAGACGCCCGGACGGAACACCATCCGGGCGTGGCTCTGATTCGGGTGCTGCCCTGATCGGGGTGCGGCATCGTATCAGCGGCCGGCGTCGGCGCCCGCGGGCGTGGTGGTCATTTCGCCCATCGACCGCACAACTCGGACGGCCAGCGTGCGACGCCCGTTGTCGTATTCGAACACCGCGATCTTGTTGAGGCGGTGGTTCAGGACGTACAAGGCATCGCCGCCCGACGTCTGCTCGGCGGTGATCATGGTGTAGTCTCGGCTGCTGACGACCTCTTCCGCCCGCGCCTGGTGCGGGTCGACGGTCAGCAGTGCGACCAGCAGCGCCACGGCCAGCGCGCCCAGCACGCTGACGGCGATGGTCGTGCGGTCGAAGGTGAGAGTGGTCGTGTTTGATGATTGATTGCGCATGGTGGGGAGATCCTGTTGCTCGGGTGTGTTGGCGGGATGATCAGCGGCGCGGCGGCGCGTTGCCGGCCGGGTCGCCGCCCTCGGCGGCGGCGAAGATGCGGACCAGGTCGATCGGGGGCATCGCCTCGATCGTCTTCCTGGGGTTGTTGTAGTAGATCCCGCCGAGCGTCTGGTTGGCGGTGTCGAGCACATAGATCACCGCGCCGCCGGGCCCGCCCAGGACGGTCCCGGGGATGAGCAGGAAATCGCCGGGACGCGCCGCCTGGGCGACGGCGCGGTTGTCGGGCATGAGCCGTCCGACCAGCAGCGTCGCGAGAACGGCGTTGACCGTGACCAGCGCCCATACCACGTTGCGTTTCATACTCTGTTGCATCGAGTTCCTCCGGTTGTCTGTTTGAGCCACGCGATTGTTACCCCCACGCGGCCGGTTTCTTGCGGACTGCGGCTCGATCGAGCCGGTGAACGGCGGCGGGCGTCAGTCAAGGTGAGTGCGCCGGGCGTCTTTGAACATCACGCCGCAGCACAACAGGCCAAGAAATCCGAGCAGAATCCACTGCAGCGCCCGCGAGTCGCTCTCGTTGTAAACCGCCACGAAGTTGTTGTCGGGCCCGACGAAATTTCGGTAGCGGACGTCGAATGGATTTTCTTCCTCGTCCTGGGCCAGCGCGGTCGAGGGGGCGAGCACCGACGGAACGATCAGCGCCGCCGCGAGGGCGAGGCGTGCAAAGCGGTTCGAGAATCGGGTGCGGCGACTGTTCATCCCTGCGATCATAACCACTGCTCAAGCGGGCGGGCAAGGCAGCGAAAGTCCTCGGCCGACAGACAGACGGTCTCCCACTTGGCGCTGCGCCTCCGCATGTGGTCGCGATATTCGCGCAGCTCGACGCCCATAAGCAGATACCACCGCTCGCGATGCTCGAACATGCCGGGCTCGGCCGCCAGCGGCGGGTCGATCCAATAGACGAAGGCGAGTACGGCCTGAAACCCCTCCCCGAAGACCTGCTCCCACTGGATGAGGTCTGTCACGTCGCCCTCGGTCGCCCACGTCTCAAAGCCGCGGCGGGCCGCCCGGTTGCGGAGCTGACGACCCTTCACATCGACCAGCAGATTCCGGCCGGCCTTGCTGTAAACGACAAAGTCAAAGCTCTTGAGCTTGGCGCTGGCGAATAGCGCCTTCTTCGCCTCATCAACGGCGACATAAGGCACGCCGCGTTCCCGGAGGAATGCCTCGAAAGCGGCTTCGTAATGGATTTTGCGGTCGGCCATGCCCGCCCTGTTCCTCGCGCTTGCCCGCGCTGCTCTCATGCTCGCCCTGCGCACGCGGTGGCGCGGCGTGCGCGGCGACCTCGCCCTGCCCGCAGGTTGCCCTGCCCGAATATCTCTCCCCGTATACGTTTCTCCCCGTGTACGTCTCTCCCCGTGTACATCTCTCCCCGTGCGTCGCCCGCCTCGCGTCGACCCGGTTGGGGCTCACGCTCGTCCTGACCCGCCCGGTTCGCCGCACACCCCGGCTTGTCGGTCGCACGAAGCCTCAGACCACCGGCAGTGTCACCCGCGCCCGCCCTGCCGCGTCTTTGCGGCGCTTGACCGGTGTCCGGCGTTTCCTGCGGGATTTGCCGAGCTTCTTTCGCGCGTAGGCGAGCAGTTGTTCGCCGCTGGTGAAGAGCACCTCGAAATTGTATTCGCCGCCGTGGAAGTCGCAGTTGTCGGTGGTGTATTCGCGGCAGATGCGTGGACGGGTTTCGTAGATGCCGCAGCGGTTGTCAGGCTGCAAGTGCTTGCACTTGTTGAGAATGCCGATGTACCACTGGCCTTCTTCGATGTAGGCGACGACGTTTTCGTGGATGAGATACCAGCGGATGTTGTCGTAGTCGCGGGCGGTCTTGGGGTTGTCCAGCGGCAGCGCGAAGTAGCGGCAGCAGAGCGCCGCACACTGATCGCAGAGGCTGCCGGTGGATTTGGGTTTGGCGGCTTTACGCTTGGCCGGGGGGGTGCTGTCGCGGGGCCGGCGGGTCGAGCCGCCGGCGGGTCTGGCAGGCGCGACAAGCGGGAGGATCGCCCCGCCTCGCGAGGCGGGTTGTTCGAATGCGAGTGTGGAGCCCATATCGGTTGCCAACCTACCGGGCTGATTGCGCGATGCAACTTTCGCGTGAAAAACCAACGGAGAATCGTGAGCGGCAGCGATGCAGTCGGAGAAGACCGGCGGGCCGGTGTGTTTGACGCGGGGCGGGGCTGTCGCGAAAAGTGTCGGCCGCGATGCGCATCATTGCCGGAGAACATCGGGGCAGGAAGCTGGTCGGTCCGCCGGGCGAGACGACCCGGCCTGTGACCGACCGCGTCAAGCAGTCGATCTTCGACATCCTTACCCCCCTGCTGCCCGACGCCCGGGTCTACGACGTCTTTGCGGGCCCGGGGTCGATGGGGCTCGAGTGCCTCAGCCGCGGCGCCGTCCATGCCACGTTTTTCGAAGCCGACCGCGCTGCTCTGTCTGCCCTGCGCACCAACATCGCGGCGCTGCGCGCCGGCGACCAAGCCACGGTGGTCGGCGGCGATCTCTTTGCCTGGTTCGCCCGCAGCGAATCACGCGAGGCGGGCGGGAGGGTGGGCCTGATCTTCCTCGACCCGCCCTACCGCTTCCTGCGCGAGCGGGCGGTGGAACTGCGGCGGGTCGTCGACCAGATGGCCGACCGACACCTCGCGGATCAGGGCCTCGTCGTCTTCAGGCACGACGCGGCCGACACGCTGAGCTTCGACCGGATGGAAATCATCGATACCCGGACATATGGCGGGATGGTGGTGGAACTGCTCCAAGTGAAGCGGACCTGAATGTCGGCCCACCGTGGCCGGATGGGCAAGCTGGGAAGGCGGGGAAACACCGACGGCAGCGCCTGCCAGACAAATGGCCCATTCTTGTTGCGTGTGCCATCCGGCAGGGATATATCGAACGTAAGCGTTTCCGCTGCGTCGCGTGAGCGCCGCAATAAGGGCTTCATCAAACGGAAGGAGAGCGAGATGACCGTGGGACTTTCTGCGCGCGGGGTGGCTGCATTGTCAGTGCTGGTGGGTGGTGTGGGGGCGGCACAGGGGCAGGTCGGCGTTGATCCGAATGTGTTTGTGGTGCGTGATGTGCTGGGCTCGTCGCCGCAGCCGACGCCGCTGCCGGACCTTCCGGGCGGCATCACCTCCGAGCCGCAGGCGCCGGCCATCGGGCTGCTGCTGCCGGCGGTGCAGAAAGTTCGCCAGGCGGCGGCGCGCATGTCGACGTCGTCGGCCGGTCTCAAGCAGATCACCTTTACACCTCTGGGCGACGGGCCCGACCCGGTTTCGCCGAGCGGCTTTGAGTTCTCGGGCGCTGCGCGGTTCTATGGCATGAGCGCACACAACGAGATCGTGACGGTCGGCGACGAGAAGTTCATCCAGACGCGGTCGCTGATTGTTGCGCCCGGGCCGGGGGTTGCGGAGCCGGTTTGGGAATTTCCGCTCAGCCCCGGCGCGACGCCCCGGGCGATCACGCCATTTCCGGGGTTCCAGGGTGGGATCAGTGTTGCGACGGCTGATCTGACCGGCGACGGCATCGATGACCTGATCTTCGGCACCGGCCCGCGCAGCGGCCCGGGCGGCGGCCCGCATGTGAAGGTGCTTGACGGCAACACCCAGGCCGAGCTGGCGAGCTTCTTCGCCTTTGACCCCGCGTTCCGCGGCGGCGTGAGCGTGGCTGCGGGCGACATCGACGGCGACGGCAAGGCGGACATCATCGTCGGTCAGCAGCAGCGGGCTGGGCCGGGCGCTCCGCTGGAACTGGCAAGCTTCAGTTTCAGCCGGGTGATGCAGTCGACGCCGCCGGCGACGCCGGCCGTGGTGACACCTGACCTGCTGTACACGCTTCCGACGACGTTCTTCGGAGGCGGCGTTCATGTCGCGGCGGGCGATCTCGATGGCGACGGCATCGCCGAGATCATCGCCAATTCGCAGGGCCAGCTTCTACCGGGCGGAACCGGCTATGAGCCGCTGTTCCTGAAGCCGACCTTCGCCGCGAGAGGCGTTCTGGCGGGTCTGGAAGTCGTGCCGGGACTGGGCAACCCGTTTGGTCTCGACTACCGCGGCGGGATTGTCGCCCTGCCGGCCGAGCTCGACCCGAATTCACGTGGGCAGGAAGTGGTGTATACGGCGTTCTCGGCAGCCATTCCCGAGCCTTCGACGGCGCTGGCCGCGGCGATGGCGACGGGTCTGCTGGCGATGCGTCGACGCCGCTGATTGGGTGAGATCGGTCGGCCCCGCTCACGCGCAACGCGATCAGCGCCGCTGCCGGGCGCTGGTCGTCGCGCTGCTGCCAGGTGGCGGGGCCTGACGAGTTAGATGCCGGTCCGTCGTCGATCGTCGGTCGACGACGGGCCGGCTGCGTTTTCGCGGGGACGGGTTTTCGATGAGTGATGCGACTTCATCGCGCGACGGGGCATCGGGGCAGGATGGCGACCTTGGCCGTCGAACCGAGGCGCATTACGAGGCGTTCCCTTACGAATCGTTCTGCTTTCCGCAGACCCACCCGTCGCGGGTGGGCGCGGTGGCGCGGTTGCTGGGGGTGACGGGGGCGGCGGCGCTGGGCGGGAAAGAGTGTA
>CAZBOE010000034.1:19332-28542 GCA_964493365.1 uncultured Tepidisphaeraceae bacterium
GGCGGGCGATGAAGTCAGGGTGCTGGAGGTCGGTTGTGCGTCGGGCGGGAATCTTCTGCCGATGGCGGTGCACTATCCCGGGGCGCGGTTCGTCGGGATCGACGTATCGAGCACGCAGGTCAAGCGCGGTCGCGCCCTGGCGGAACGGTACGGCGTCGGCAACCTCGAGCTGATTCACGCCGACATCCTGAGCCTTGATTCGTCGTGGGTGAAGGAGGGACAGTTTGACTACATCATCGCTCACGGGGTGTATTCGTGGGTGCCGGGCGAGGTGCAGCGGCATCTGATGTCGGTGGCGCCGCGGCTGCTCAAGCCCAGCGGACTGATGTATGTGAGCTACAACGTCAACCCGGGCTGGCAGGTGCGGTCGGCGGTCCGCGAGATGATGCAGTATTTCGGCGCGCGGTTTTCCGATCCGCGTGAGCGGGTTCGCCAGGCGCGGGCGCTGGTGGAGTTCGTGGCCGACGCGGCGCGGGAGCGGGTTGATGACCCGCTGGTGAAGGGGCTGGTCGACGAGTCGAGGCGGCTTGCGGGGTATCCGGATTATTACGTGCTGCACGAATACCTCGAGCCGTGCAACGAGGCGCTTTACTTCCACGAGTTTGCCCGCCGGGCGAAGGCCGCGGGCCTGGCGTATGTGGGTGACGCGAGGCCCGCGACGATGTCGACGCGGGGTCTGCCCGCGGACGTGGCGCAGGGGCTCAGGGCGATCTCACGCGACCTGATCGAGCTCGAGCAGTTCATGGACATGCTTCGGTCGCGGTCGTTTCGCGAGTCGATTCTCTGCCGGGCCGACGCCGCGCCCGACTGCCGCCCGTCGGCGGACCGACTCGTCGGGCTGCACTTTGCCGCGGCGCGGCCGGTCGAACCGGTAAGGCCGATGGCTTCGCAGCCCGACGACGCGGCGGGCGCGGTGCTGAGCGTGCTGGCGCAGCGGGCTCCGGCATCGGTCGGATACGGCGAGCTCATGGACGCGGCGGCCGCGATGCTCGGAGGAGGCGATGTGCGGCCGCGGGTCGATCAGGCGCTGCTGCGGATGACGATGGAGTCGACCGATCTGGTGGATGTGCTGTTGTCGCCGCTGCCTCTGACGGCTGTGCCGGGTGACCGGCCGACGGCGTGTCCGCTGGTGCGGAAGATGGCGGCCGACCAGATGGGCGGGCCGGAGGCGGGCGCTGCGCTCCGCGATGTCATGGGGGAGGCCGGGATGAGCGAAGAGGTGTGCACGCGCCGGCACACGATGGTCGAGCTGCCCCCGCAATACCGCCGGCTGGTGGTGGAGTGCGACGGTCGGCCGCGCGGCGCGCTGCGGTGCGCCGACGAAGACCTGGCGATTCTCGCGCGGCACGGGCTGATGATCGCGTGAGCGGGGGCGGAGGCTATAGCAGCGAAATCGGATCGACATCGACGGCGATGCGGTCGCTGCGGGCGAGCGCGCCGTCATGCCGGAGCGACGCGAGGACACGCTGCAGCGTGCCGGCGGACGGGGCATGGAGGACGATCTGGCTGCGGTAATAGCCCGCGATGCGGTCGATCGGACAGGGCATGGGGCCCTTGACGGTCACGTCGGCACCCGCGACCGCGGCGAGCACCTCGGCGGCGACCTTGTCGCACAGCGTCTCGAGCCGCGGGCGGTCTTCGTCGCGGAGGATGATGCGGACCATGCGCGTGATCGGCGGGTATCCGACCTGCCGGCGCAATGCGAGTTCACGCTGGGCGAAGGCGGCGTAATCCTGGCGGACGGCGAGGAGAATGGTCTGGTCTTCGGGGATGAAAGTCTGAAAGACCACCCGCCCGGGAGACGACCCGCGGCCGGCGCGCCCGGCGACCTGGGTCAACAGCTGGAACGTCCGCTCGGAGGCGCGGAAGTCGGGTAGCGACAGCGCCGTGTCGGCGCTGATTACGCCGACGAGGGTGACGTTGGGGAAGTCGAGGCCCTTTGCGATCATCTGCGTGCCCAGGAGCACCTGGACCTCACCGCGGGCGAAGCGTTCGAGCAGTTTTTCGTATTCGCCGACGCCGGACATCGAATCGCTGTCGACCCGGGCGAAGCGAAGCCCGGGAAACTTGCGCGTGATCTCCTCTTCGACCCGCTGTGTGCCCATTCCGAAAAGGCTCAGGAGTTTTCCGCACGCGGGGCATTTGTCGGGCAGCGGGTTGACCGCGAGGCAGTAATGGCAATGAAGCTGACCGGTGTGAACGCTCTTTGAGAGGGCGGCCGAGCCGACGTTCTGACCGGCCGAGCGGTGATAGGTCATCGTCGTGTCGCAGAAACGGCACTGGACGACGTGCTGACACGACGAGCAGCGGATGTAGTTGCTGTATCCGCGGCGGTTGAGCAGGACGATCGCCTGCCTGCCGGCATCGACGGTCGTCCGCAGGAGGTGTTCGAGGCGCGTGGAAATGAGGTGGATTCCGCGGCGCAGGCGCGCCTCCTGGCGCATGTCGACGATCTCGACCGCGGGCATGGGGCCGCCGTGGATCCGTCTCGGGAGGTGCAACAGGCGATACTGGGGCGAGGCGGTGGGCACGTGGGCGGCGGCGACGTGGGGGCGTGCGCCAATGTCGCGCGAAGCAGTGTCGGGCGAAGCAGTGTCGCGCGAAGCGGTGTCGCGTGCAGCAGTGTCGCGGGCAGCGGCCGGGTCGCGGGCGGTCTGGGAGCTGATGCGGTGATACATCTCGAGCGAAGGCGTCGCGCTGCCCAGGATGATGGGCAGTTCTTCGAGCTGTGCCCGCTTGATGGCCACGTCGCGTCCGTTGTACCGCGGGGCGAGATCCTGCTTGTAGCTGGATTCGTGTTCTTCGTCGACGACGATGATGCCGGGCCTGGGCAGCGGCGCGAACACGGCGCTGCGCGCTCCGACGACCACATCGGCCTTGCCGGTGGAGACGCTTTGCCAGAATCGGTGCCGCCGGGCGGGGGTGAGCCCGCTGTGCAGCACCGCGACGCGGGCGAACCGCTGGGTGAAGCGTCTGACAGTCTGGGGCGTGAGGGCGATCTCGGGGACCATCACGATCGCCTGCCGGCCGGCGCGGATGACCTGCTCGATGCACTGAAGATAGACCTCGGTCTTGCCGCTGCCGGTGACGCCGACGAGCAGGTTGACCGAAAACCCGCCCGCCATGGCGGGGCCCAGCGCCTGCATGACCTGCTGCTGGTCGGGGCTCAGGGGCTGGCCGGCGCCGACGATCGAGGGGCCGTCGTCGCGGGCGGCAAGCTCATCGGCAAAACGATGGACGCGCTCGATGCGGATCAGGCCGGTCTTCTTCGCTAGCGCACGGACGGTGGCGACGGTGGTGCCGCTGTCGGCGGCCAGCAGCGTGAGATCGAGGGGCACGTCGTCGGGCGATTGCAGCAGCCGCCCGAGCACGGCGCGGCGCTTTGGGGCCTTGATCGTCTCGACGGCGCTTTGCACCACATCGCGCCCGGCGGCCAGCCGCACGACCCACGACTGGTCAAGACCGATCTGCTTCCGGACCGCGGAGGGAATGATCGACTCGATGACGGTGCCGAGGGGGGTGACATAGTAGCCGCTCATCCACCGCGCGAGCCTGAGCAGCGGGCCGCTGAGGAGCGGGCGCTGGTCGTCGATCTGGATGATCGACTTGATCTTGGCCGGGGGCGAGTCGGTTGTGTCGGCCAGGCCGCAGACGTAGCCGTAGGCCGGCTTGTTGGACCGGCCCAGCGGAACCCGGACGCGCTGCCCTACCGCGATCTGATCGACCAGGGGGGCAGGCACGGCGTAATCGAGCAGGCGGTCGAGGCTTTGTTCGATGGCGATGGAGGCGAAGCGGCCGTGGGTGACGGCGGCCGGGGCAGGACGGTCAAACTCGCTGAGGTCTTCGCCGAAGAGCGTTGATGCCATGCCCTGCCCGATGCTGTTGTCGGCGGCCTGGGGTTTGGCGGAACACCCGCCGGGCGATTAACGTTCGGCCTGCCGATCGGGTGGATTGTACGCCCGAAGGGTCGACAGACCCAAGGCAGCGTTCGGAAACAGTAAGGATGGCACCCGCGACCATGCTCAATAGTTATCAGCGAACAAGGCTTCTGCTGTTTTACGCGGTGGCGTTGTCGATCGGCGCGACGATGACGATCGTCTGGCTGACGGGCGTGCCGGCGCTGGGCCAGCTGTCGGCGACGCTGCTGGCGCAGCCGTGGGCGCTGATGACGCTGGTGGTGACGCTGCTGTGCATCGGGCTGTGCGCGGCGATCGGGTGGCTGGTCGCGGGCACGGTGCGGTATGACACGCCGGTGATGTGCAGCGCGGTGGGATTGTTCGTCATCGCGGCCAACCTGGGCCCGACACGCATGGCGCTGGTGAACGAGCCGTCGGCGCGGGTGTATGTGCAACTGGCGATCGAGCTCGTGATCCTCGGGGCGTTTCTGGGGGCGGTGTCGGTTGTGCAGTCGCTGCTGGCGGCGAACGACCTGCTGAAGATCGACCGGCGTCGCGACGGGCTGATCGACGCCGAGCCCTCGATACCGATGGGCTTTGCCGCGCTCGGAATGCATGCTGCGGTGTCGGTGGTGATGGTGATGATCTTCGCCCGCTCGGATGACATGCTGCAGACGATGGCGGCGGTGGGTATCGCGGGGTTCGCGGCGTCGGTGGCGGTACAGTGGTCGCTCAATGTCGCGCCGGCGATCTGGTATTGGCCGGGGGTGATGATCGCGGGGCTGGCGGGCTATCTGTGGGCCGCCGGCGCGCCGGGGATGATCGCGATCGGGTTGATCGATCAGCCGCTGGCCCGGCCGGCGCCGCTTCACTACGCGTCGGTCGGCGTGTTTGGCAGCGTGCTGGGGTATTGGATGTCGCGCCGGTGGATGCGCGGACGCCTGGAGGAAGCACGTCAGAATCAGCAGGCTGCGACGGCGGGCTGAGGCGCGGGTCTGGCGTGGGGTTGGGCCGGCGTGATCACGGGGATAGGCGAGGTGGGGATGGGGTAGGTTGTGGATTGGGGCAACACGGGGCAAGCCGCAACACGACCGCGAGCGTCGCGGCTTCGAGCTGGGCCGGGTCGGTGCCGACCGGCGGGTGAATTCGCGGGTTGATTCGTCGCCGGTGCAGCCATCGCGCCGGTGGGTATCAGGCGAGTCTTGAGGGTGAGGCGTCGCGCTGTCACGCTTTCACACATCACCCTTTGTTCGCAACTCTCACTGAGTCATTGCGGCGAAGCTCGCGCGGTTACCGGCGCGGGCTCTGTGATGCGCCTGGCACAACGGCTGGCGGGTTGAGCCGTGGGCGGGCATGCGCAATCCTGCGGATTTGAACTGCGCGCCGGCCGGCTGGGGCGGCGGTATCGCGTTCGCTGTCTTCGGGCGCTGGATTTTGGGCATCACGCCAGCGCGGGCTGGACTGTGAGACACATCGTCGAGGCGGGTTGCCGGGCGTCGGCTCGTGGGCCGACGGTTCGGTCGACATTGACCCCCAAGCAGTGGGGAGCACACATGACCATACCAACGCACGGCGCGGCGAAGGCGGAGCGACTTTCACATCTTGATCGACTCGAGCCGCGGCGGCTGTTTGCCGGCGTGTCTGCGGCAGAGGTCGTCGTTGACAACTCGGCGGCGCAGGTGCTGGGCGACTGGGCGATCGATCGTGCGGCGGGGTCGGCGCTGGGCGGTGATCTGCTTCACGATCGCAGCGACGGGCGCGACGGAAAAAGCGTTTTGTACAGGGCATCGCTGTCCGGTCGCTACGACGTGTTCGCACGCTGGACCGCGGCCCCTTGGCATGCGCCGTCGGTCGCGATCGACGTGACCGACGAGACCGGCACGACCACGCTCCATGTCAACCAGCAGGCCGACGGCGGCCAGTGGGTCAGGCTGGGGGCATTCGACTTCGATCTGACACGAAATGCGATGGTGAGGATCCGCAACGACCACTCGAGCGGCTATGTGGTGGCCGACGCGGTGAAGTTCAGCCCGTCGGTGGATCCGGCGGCCGCGCCTGCTGTCGCTGCGACAGCCGAAACGTCCGATTGTGTCACGGTGTCTTGGCCGGCGGTGGAGGGGGCGGTGCATGTGCTGCGGTGCACTTCGCCTGGTTTCGAGTCGGGCGTGACGCGCTTCGACCTTGCCGGCGGCGTGACGCAGTTTACCGACGAACGACTGGCCGCCTCGACTCGTTACCACTATCGCGTCTACGCCAGCAGCGCGGCCGGCGCCACGCCGACCCTGATCGGCGAAGCCAGCGCGACCACACCCGACAGCGACGACGCGGCGGTCGACATCACGATCGACAACCGCGCCGCCAGGCTGGTGGGCCGGTGGTCGAGCAGCACCCAGACGCCCGGCTATCAGGGGCCCGATCATCTGCACGATCGCAACGACGGTGTCGACGGCAAGAGTGTGCTCTATTCGACGTCGCTCGAGGCCGGCCGGTATGAGGTGTTTGCGACGTGGCCGGCGGCGCCGTGGCATGCGGGCGCGGTGCCGATCGACGTGACCCACGCGGAGGGGACGACGACCGTCTTTGTCGATCAGCGCAAGGGCGGCGGTCAGTGGATGAGCCTGGGGACCTATCGCTTTGACTCGTCAGCGAATGTGCGCATCCGCAACGACTACAACGGCGGCTATGTGATCGCCGATGCGGTGAGGCTGGTGAGCGCCCGGCCGCTCATCGCGCCGGCGACCCCCACCGATGTGCGCGCGATGACGCTGTCGCATTCACAGGTGGAGGTGGCATGGACGGATCAGGCCGAGAACGAGAGCGGGTTTGTGGTCGAGCGGTCGAGCCGGGCGGATTTCTCGGCCGACGTGGTGAAGGTCAACTTGCCGGCCGACCGTACCCGCTTCGTGGCCGGGGGCTTGTCGGCCATGACGACGTATTACTTCCGGGTGCGTGCCATCGGCGCGGGCGGGGAGTCGGCACTGTCGGCGGTCGATTTCGACACCACGCATGATGTCCGCGTGGAGACGACGCTGGTTGTGGGCGATGACCTCCAGGCGGTCGACACGCCCCGCGCGGTTCACGGGGGCGACGGGTATCGCGACATCACGGTGAATCGCGATCAGGTGGCCGGACCGCTGGGGCTCTATAGCGTGGCGCTGCACGTGGCCGACACCGGGCTGGTGGCGGGGCCTGTGGCGGTGCGCATCTGGTCGGACATCGGGGTGCGCGACCTGACGATCGACCCGGCAACTGCGGTCGATGGGTGGGTCGGTGTGCCGGGGCTGTATGAGATCTCGGCCCCGCAGCATGGCGTCGCGGTGTCGGCCGCGGGGGTTGACATCGACCTGCTGGTGGATGCGGTTCGCATCGCTTACGAGCCGCAGATTACGGTTGTCGATTCGCCGTCGGACTATTCCAACGGCGTTGGCGGCGGCGTTTCGGCGGTCGATGGCGCCGCGGTGGGCGGCAGCCATGTCGTTCTGCCCCCTGCCACTGACCCGCTGCGTCCGCCTGCGACATTTGCCTTCGCAGCGCCGGGCGCCGGCGAGTTCGACGTGTTTGTCCGCTGGCGGTGGAGTCCGTTTAACACGACGGCTGCGATGATCGACGACACGCCGTTTGACCAGCGCGCCTCGGGTGACAAGTGGGTCTACCTCGGTCGGCGGTTCTTCATCGGCGACGCCGGGACGGTGACGTTCTCCAACACATCGCTCGACGGCGCCGCGTCGGCAGATGCCGTCATGTTTGTCGACCGCGGGTATTGATGCCGCGGGGCCTCCAAGTCGGCTGTCGTCTGGGTGGTTGAGGGCTGATCGTGTCGGCAGGCAAGAGAGCGCGATCGACGATCGCTGATGCGGGCGCGCGGTCGCGGGCATTCAGCCGAAGACGGCGGGCTGGCCTGTGGTTTCGAGCACGCTGAGCCACAGTTCGCCCTCGGTGTCGACGGTGTTGCGGGCGGAGACGGCCTGCTCGATCGGCACATGGACCATGCGTCCGTGCCACCGTCCGACTACCAGTTCGGTCTTGCCGCACATACCGGCGTGGACGGCGTTCTGCGCCAGCCGCCAGCAGTAGACTTTGTCGCTCGGGCAAGCGGGCACGGACCGCACCATGTAGCTCGGATCGATGTACTTGAGGCTGTAGTCGATGCCCTGCCGGGTGAAGGTGGCTTTGATGCGGTCGGCCAGGTGGGTGCCGACATCGATCAACCGGGCGTTGCCCGAGGCGTCACTGGCGGCCGCGACGCCCTGCTGCAGCGTCTCCTGCATCGTGCCCTCCGCGACGACCACGACCGCATGCTGCCGCCGCTCGAGCCGCCATCGCAGTGCCTCGATGAACGCATCGCACGAGGCGGCGTCAAACCCCATCTCGGGGATCAGGCAGAAATTGACGTGGCTTGTTGCCAGCGTGGCGTGACAGGCGAGAAAGCCGCTGTGTCGGCCCATGAGCTTGACCAGGCCGATGCCATGGTGACAACCCTTGGCTTCGTTGTGGGCGCAGCGGATGGCTTCGACCGCCTGGGTGTAGGCGGTTTCGAAGCCGAAGCTGCGGTCGAGAAACTTCAGGTCGTTGTCGATGGTCTTGGGGATGCCGACGACCGCGATCTGAAGGCCCCGGCGCTTGACCTCTTTGGCGATCGAGACGGCCCCGCGCATCGTGCCGTCGCCGCCGATGCAGAAGAGGATGTGGACGCGGCGTCGCTCGAGCGTGTCGACGATGGCGACAGGGTCCTGCTGTCCGCGCGATGAGCCGAGGATCGACCCGCCCATTTCGTGGATCTCGCTGACCCGCTCGGCGGTGAGATCCATCACGGGGTGATTGAATTTGCCGACAAGGCCCTGGTAGCCATAGCGAAAGCCGTAGACGCGAGACACGCCATAGCGATGACACGCCTCATTCACGATGCCGCGGATGACGTCATTGAGGCCGGGGCAGATGCCCCCGCAGGTGACGATGCCGACGCCGGTCTCGGAGGGGTTGAAGAATATCTTGCGGCGAGGCCCGGCCAGCTCGAGGGCGGCGAGGGGCATCGAGTGGTTCTGCAGCACGGAGGCGACCGAGTCATCGAGAAGGATCTTGTCGTCGTCAGCCACAAAGGTGGGCGGGCAGTCGTGACCCGTGCGGATCGACAGAAAAGGCGAATCAAGCGACGCGGGTCCGAGGCTCGCGATCTCGAGCGACGACGCGGCAGGTCCGGTGCGCGAGGTGGCGATGACGGCTTCGGATTGAAATTCACCGGTATGCATGATGGCTTGCCTCACCTGTCAATACTGGAGCGCTGCTCTATTCATCGTCCATGGCCTGCGGCCGTTCA
>CAZBOE010000034.1:28552-30097 GCA_964493365.1 uncultured Tepidisphaeraceae bacterium
CGTGGCGATTGGTCGCATAACACCCGCGATGGCTGATCAACTGGGCCTAAAGGCCACGTTCTACCGCCGCCGAGCCCGCTGCCGCATGCACGGATGATTTGCCGGCCATTCGGATTTCATGTCCGCCTATCGCGCCGAATCGCGGGTCACAGCCGGCGCGCGGGGGCGAGCGGTGCGCAGATCGCTTCGGAGCAGGCGGCCCCATGTGGCGTTGTAGGGGTGGACATCGCTCACTGCGGCGCCGTCGCGCACCACGGGTCGGCCTTCGTTGGCCCAGCGGAAGATCGACCCGCGCAGGTTGGCGCTGTTGACATAGCCGCTATCGATCAGGCGGGCCGCGTAGCGGGTCGAGCGGACGCCGACCGAGCAGTAGACGACGATTTGCGCTTGTGGCGAAGGCGCTGCTCCGAGCGCCGCAGACAGCGCCGCTGCAGGCGGCCGCGATGCGTCGACCCACACCGCGCCGGGAAGGTGGCTGACCTGATACTCGTTACGCGAGCGTGCGTCGATCAGGATCGGCGGCGCCGTCGCGCTGAGCATGGCCGCGAGCTGGTCGGTGGTGACCTGGGCTACCTCGGGGTGGCTGCGCTCCGCATAGGCCTCGACCTGCTCGAGGCTTTGCGGGTTGATCAGCGGGTGAGTGCAGCCCGCCGCGAGCCAAAGCGCAGCGCCGGGAATCACGAGCAGCCGACCATGGATGCGTTTGCCGGGCACGCAGCGCATTGTGACACACCTGACCCGTTGGCGTCACCTGGCGCGGCATCGGCCTGCATCGCGGATCACGAGATGAGGACGTGGCGCGCCGCGGTTGGTTCAACGGGCGAGCGAAGCGTCAGACTGCGTGGTCTACCGGGTGCATGGTCTACCGGGGGCGTGGTCAGTTATCGCGTGGTCGCAAAGGGCGCGCGGTCGATTGGGCGCGTGATCGAACCGCGGCGGGCGGAATAGCCGCTCAGCGCGACGGGCCGGTGGTCGGCAGCGGGGGTTCGATGCGGATCAGCAGGATGCGGTCGTCTTCGGTTTCGCGACGCCGGACAGACGGCATCTGGTCGATGACGATGACGGTGTTCTTCCGTCTTTCGAGGACGGCCGCGGCGCGGCGGGTCGCCAGCGCATAGCCGACCCGGTTGTCGCTCGCGAGTCGATCGCTGAGATCGGCCGGGTCATCCATGCGGGCGAGCGGGTGATCGACATACCAGGCAAGATGACTCTCGCCCAGGCCGGTCATCCAAAGCGGGGTTGGGAGCGACGCGGGCGACGCGGCATGCAGATCGACCCGCCGCGCGAAAGCCGCGGAATCGCGGTAGTCGTCTAGACGCGGGATCAGCAGCAGGTGTGTCGTGATGACCGCGACCACCGCGGTGGCGATGACCGATGCCGTCTGGAGCGTGGGCGCCCCGGCGGCTTCGGCCGCCAGCGCGATGAGCCCCCCGAGCCAGATGATCGCGATGACGCCGACAATCGGAGCGGTGAGGTCGCCCGCAGCGCCCGGGGGAGTGAAGACGACAACGCAGACCGCGACGACCGCCAGCGTGAGCGTCCAGA
>CAZBOE010000035.1:0-29294 GCA_964493365.1 uncultured Tepidisphaeraceae bacterium
TGATCCGCGTGCCCGCATACCCGATATCGACGTAGCACCGAACGCACTGATCGTCCCCCTGCCTGCGGAAGACGTGCGCAAAGCATCGCACCAGCGCCTGCGGCTCAACGCCCATGCCCACCACATCGAGCCTAGCCCGCGCCGCCGCCGCCAGCAGTTGATTGACATGCTCGCGCCCCGCGGCCATGCAGATGACCTCCTGGCGCGGCTCCTGGTCGGCAAACACATCGCCCGCCACCAGGTGACGAATGAAACACCGACCCGGATCGATCGGCAGCTTGCCGCGGATCTCCCAGGGCAGCGATTTGCGCAGCGCCGCGTCATCCACCTTGGGCGTGCGCAAGTGCAGCAGGTGGGTCAACGTCGTCGGCACCGCCAGCACCGCCGAGCGGCCCTTAAACCCTGCCCCGGCGGTCAGATCGCGCAGCGCCGTGCCATAGAAATCGATCCGCGCTTCGAGGTTTTGGCGGACATGAGCCGGCACATCCAGGCTCGCGGCGTGCACCAGCCGATGCTCCCGGCCCACCACGCTGACCTGTGCCGCCCGAACCGCGTCCGTGCCGAAGTCGATCCCGATCGGGTTCGCCTTGCCGCCCGACAGAAGATTGTTGAGGAAAGAGAACATCTCCACCCGACTCCTGGTGAGCGTGCGGCGCTTCCGCACGCGGACTGCCAACAGGGACTTACGATTCACCACGTTGACCGGGCAAACCGGGCAATCCCGGTAAATCGGCGTGACGGCAACAATCGCCCCGCGCCTGCGGGTTAATCGGCCGGGAAGGGCTGCTCAGTAAGTAAGCGGCGTGTTATCGGACCGCCCGCGGCAACCAGCCCAAGACAACCCACCTTGCCCGCCCACCTCAGTCGCCCCGACCCCAGCCGACCGCCCAGCGCGGACCGAGCTTGACCCACCGTCCATCGCCGATCAGGCATCGCCGACCAACCGGCAACGACGACGACCGACCCCCCTTGGGTGAGCCCCACACTGCCTCTGCGGAGCCGATGTACGCGAAGCGAATCGGCCGAGCCGCTACAGCCCGGCGGCAGAAGTGGTTTCGGATGTGACGGATGTGCCGGTTGGAGGGGCTGCAGCGCGGGCTACTCGATGACCAGAAACTCCGCCGCCACGGCGTCGGCCAGTTCGGCGCCGCGGTCGGTCAACCGCACACGCTCGGACGCCCGCTCAACCACCCCGATCGTCGTGAGGTGTCGGATGATCCCGCCCGCGGTCTGGCTGAGGTCGATGCCGGTGGTCTGTCGGACATGCGCGAGGTCGATGCCGTCGCTGAGGCGGAGCATGAGATAAGCCAACTCTCCGGCGCGGCGCTGCGCGGTCAGGCACTCCACCTCGACCGCCGGCAGCCGCCCGCTCTCGACCGCTTGTTCCCACTCGCCCAGGTGCGGCCGGTTCTTCCAGCGCCATCCGTGCAGGTGCGATGCCGCCGACGGCCCAAGCCCGAGATAGCTGCCGCCTCGCCAATACATCAGGTTGTGCCGGGCTTCTTCACCCGGGGCGGCAAAGTTGCTGATCTCGTAGGCCGGCAGGCCGCAGCCCGCCAGGCGCGTGCGCGTCCGGCGGAACAGCGTCAGTTCGAGCGATTCATCCGCCGCCTTGACCTGCCCGAGCCGCTTGCGGACCGCCATGGGCGTGTTGGCTTCATAAGTCAGTGCGTAGCACGACAAGTGGCGAGTCCCCAGCGCCAGGGCCGCGTCGAGCGAACGCGCCCAACTTTCTGCAGACTGGCCGGGGATGGCGTAGATCAGGTCGAGGTTGAGTCGCGTAAACCCCGCGCCGCGCGCCAGCTCGAGGCTTTGCGCAACCTCGTCGGGGTGATGGTGCCGCTCGAGCGTGCGAAGTTCCTGTGCGTCAAATGACTGGGCGCCAAAGCTCAGCCGATCGACGCCCGCGGCGCGGAGCCGATCGAGGTAGGCGCGATCGACCGTCGCGGGGTTGCACTCGACCGTCCATTCATCGACGCCCGACAGATCCACCCGCGACCGCAGCCCGGCGATCAGCCGCCCCATCGCCTCGACGGGCAGAAGGCTGGGCGTGCCCCCGCCGAAAAACACCGTCCGCGGCTTCCACTCGGGCGTGTGAGGCGACCAGCGTTCCGCCTCGCGCAGCAGCAGATCGACAAACCGCTCCATCCGCTCGGGCGACTGTCGGGTGATGCTGTAAAAGTCGCAGTAATGACACTTGTGAAAGCAAAACGGGATATGGACATAGAGCCCGTCGAGCGGCCCGCGTGGGAAAGTCTCAGGCAGAACAGGCTGGCAAACCGGCGCCGAACCGCCGTCATGAGGCGACGGCGCGGGGTGGGAGGGTGGGCGGGAAGCGGGGCCGGTGCGGAAGAGGTCGGTCGCCGGCGGGTCGATCTGTTTCAGCGAAAGGGGCACGGGTGTCATCTTAGCGGCAGGGGCGTGAGATCGGCTTGTCGAACGAGCCAAGTTAGGATAGTTTGAAGATCGCCAATCACTTGCACACGCCGCTCATTCAGCGGCCCGGGAAAAGGCATATCACATGAAAGTAGTGCTGGTCATGTTTCGCCCTGACGGGCAGCGACGCAGTTTTTCGGTCACCCGTGACGTAACGCTGATGGGCCGTCGCGAAGACTGCGATTTCCGAATTCCGCTCGGGGAGATTTCCCGCAAGCACTGCCGGCTGCTCAAGCAGGACGGGGCCGTCATGCTTGAAGACCTCGGTTCGTCTAACGGCACTTATCACAACGGCTTACGGGTTTCACAGACGGTCGAGCTCGCTCCGGGCGATTCGATTTCGCTGGGATCGGTGACGTTTGTGCTCCAGGTTGATGGGGTGCCGGCCGAAGACGAAATGTTCCCCGCATTGACGGGGGGCGCCGGGATGGGCGCAGGCATGGAAGACAGCGGCCTCATGGGCAACGCCGACGGCCTCGACCTCGAGCCGGTTGAATTGGAGTCGGCCGACGATTCCATGGCCAGTGCGCCGGGCACCCAGAACCAGCGGTAGATCGGTTCGAGCGGGCCCGGGGCTGGGCTGTATCCCGTGGGTGTATTTGCTGAGCCTGCCGGTTGAGCGCGTGCTGCAGGATGGCAGCCTGCGGAGGCTCGGGCACATCGGATTGTGTCACGTCGCGTGTTTGCGGGGGGCCGTTACAGATTGGCTATCGCGGGCGGTCATGCCGGGCGGGTGGTGTCGGGTCGGGTGCGGCGGGTAAATCCGGGCCGTCAATAGGTCGATGTTCAGATCGTGCGGCGTCGCACGATCTATGGCCACGGTCGATCCCGGAGCATCGAGCCCCACGAAGTCGTCGGAATCGCCGGCCCGCACGGCCGGTGAGCCATCGGGCGATCGGCCGACGCGTTGGAATGCGCTGCTCGACCGCTGGTTGTGGGATTGTCGGCCTGTCTGGTTCGATCATGCGTCGCGCCGACTGGGCCTCAAGGGCAAGCTTGTCATCGCGGTGACGTTGCTGGTGGCGCTGGGGGTGTCGGCGAGCTGCGTCGTTTTCCTTCGCCAGAGCAACGCCACCATCGACGACCTGCTGGGCGAGCAGGCGCGGCAGATCAGCGTCGCGCTGGCGATGGGCGGACGCCGGGCGATCGAGACGGGTAACCGCGAAGAGCTCAGGGCGGCCGGGCTCGATCTGATCAAGAGCCGCAACATCCTGTTTGTCGTCTATTACGATCATGCGGGGAATCTGCTGGCGGTGGCGAGCCGCGACCCGGAGTTTGTCGGGCGGTCGCAGCCCTACCTTCCTGAGCGGGTTCACGACCTGATGCAGGTGCAGTCGGTCGATGATCCGCTGCTGGGGCCGCACCTCCAGGTCTATGCGCCGGTCATCGAGGGCGGGCGTCGGCTCATGGGGTATGTGCAGGTGGGCGTCTCGGTGTCGGCAGAGCAGGCGCAGGTTCGCCGTACCAATGCGCTGGTGATGCTGATCGGCTGCGCGATCACGCTGGCATGCATTCCGGTCGGCTATGCACTGGTTCACCGCCTGTTTCACCCCGTGCGGCTGATGGTGGCGGCCACCAATCGCATCGCGGGCGGCGACCTGGATACACAGGTGCCCGTCGCGGGCGACAACGACCCGATCGCGGTGCTGGCCCGGTCGTTCAATGAGATGGTGATGGTCGTCAAGCTTCAGCGACAGGAGCTTGAACATGCCAACGACGAGCTCAACCGGGTCAACCGTGACCTGGAACAGGCCAACCACGACCTGGAGCAGAAGGTGGCCGACCGGACGCTGCTGCTCGAGACGGCCAATCGGCGGCTCAGCAAGGAGATTCAGGACAAGGAAGATTTCCTGCGAGCCGTCTCGCATGACCTGGGCGCGCCGCTGCGCAACATCAGCGGAATGGCGACGATGCTGATGCTCAAGCATCGCTCGGAGCTGAGCGACGAAGCCATCGACCGGCTCGAACGCATCCGCAAGAACGTCGAGATCCAGAACAGCCTGATCGGCGAGTTGCTCGAGCTCTCGCGCATCAAGACGCGGCGGGGTCGGCTCGAACCGGTGAAGCCGACCGAACTGGTGGAAGAGCTTCGCGGAATGTTCGACAACGACCTGCGGACGCGGCAGATCAGGCTCTTTGTCGAGCCGGATATGCCTGTGGTCAACGTCGAGCGGGCGCGTCTGCGGCAGGTGTTTCAGAACCTGATCGACAACGCCATCAAGTACATGGGAGACGGCGAGACACGCGAGATTCACGTGGGCGGGGGGCTGTCGCCGGGCGAGGCGACGTTCTTCGTGCGCGATACGGGGCTGGGCATCGAGCCGGGCGACACCGACAAGGTGTTCGGCGTGTTTCGGCGTGGCAAGTCGCCCGCGACCGCGAGCGTCGCGGGCAAGGGCGTGGGGCTTGCGAGCGTCAAGAGCATCGTCGAGACCTACGACGGGACGATCTGGGTCACCAGCACGCCGGGGGCGGGCAGCCAGTTCACCTTCACGATAAACGGGCGCTTCGTTACAGGCGGCACGGCCGCACCAGCCGGCGCCGCGGCGTGACCGCAGGCGGGGAATTCGGACGCTGCCGGTTCAAGCCCGCGTGCCGACGCGCCGAACAGCCATGGGATTTGTTTCACGAGGTGAGAGATGACCACGATGTGCGAGCCGATGCCGGGCGGTGGGACAGTCGCTGCCGGCGGATCGCGGCCGGCGACGCAGCCGGGCGGCATGTTGATGCTGTCGGCCGACCAGAAGCCGGTGACGATCCTGCTGGTCGACGATGATCCTGACTGCCGCATGCTTCTGCGTGACGCCATCAGCGAGTGCAAGGTGTCGAATCGCGTCTACGAAGTGTGCAACGGCCGAGAGGCGCTGGATTTCCTCTATCGCCGGGGCTCGTACGGCGATGCGCCCCGGCCCGGGCTCATCTATCTCGATATCGAGATGCCCGGGCTCGACGGGCAGGCGGTGCTCAAGCACATCAAGGATGATCCGACGTTGCGGGATATACCGGTTGTGATGATGACGGGGGTGGCCGACGACTGCCAGATGGCGATGGCGGCGGCCAACGGCGCCAACAGCTACACGATCAAGCCCGCCAGCGCCGAGGCATTTCTCAAGACGGTCCTGACGAGCACCCATTACTGGCTGACGATCCACGCGGCGCCCGGTAATCACCTGCCTTCGGAGCAGGCGAGGCGGTGACGCCGTTATCAATCGATTTGGCATTTGCCGTTGGCGCGGCCCAATCGTACGTCTGCGCCAGGACGCTGCCGGGGATTGGCAGGCGTCCTGGAAGGATAGCCGGAAGTGGAACCAATCAAACTCCTGATCATCGACGACGACCCCGACCAGCAGGCGCTGCTGCGAGAGACGCTTGAGACGCGGTTCGGCGGCGGATCGGTGATCGGTGTGCATTCGAAGCGCGAGGCGATGGCCCAGCCGCTTGAGGCGTTCGACCTGATCCTGTGCGACTTCAACCTGCCCGACGGCAGCGGGCTTGATGTGCTGGATCTCATCCGTACACGCTGCGATACGCCGGTGATCATGGTGACGGGCGAAAACGTCGGTCAGACCGCGGTCGACACGATCGAGCGGGGCGCCGTCGACTACGTCGTCAAGCACGGTGACTATTTTCTCACCATCCCGCTGGTGGTCGAGAAGAACCTGACCGCGGCGCGGATCAAGCGGCAGATGGAAGCGCTGCAGCGCGAGCTGGTGAGGAAGAATGCGGAGCTCGAGCGGTTGCTCAGGCAGGTCGAGCAGGCCGCGGCCACCGACCCGCTCACGGGGCTCTACAACCGTCGACACTTTGCCGACGTGCTCGATCAGCTCTTTGCCGAGGCGACGCGATATGGGCATGACATGTCGTGCGTGATGATCGACATGGACGGCTTCAAACAGATCAACGATACCCGCGGCCACCAGGTGGGCGACGCGCTGCTGGTGTGCGCCGCCCGGGCCATCAGCAACAACATGCGCCGAATGGACGTGGCCGCCCGCTATGGCGGCGACGAGTTTGTGCTGCTGCTGCCGCATGCCGACGCGAGTGAAGCCCATGGGGCCGCGAAACGCATCGCGGCCGACTTCTGTGAATCGTCGGCGCGGCTGCTGAAACAGACCAACGGTGTGAACATGTCGATCGGTGTCGCATCGATGCACATGTGCGACCCGACCAGCGCCGACACGCTCGTGGCGCTGGCCGACCGGGCCCTGTATGACGCGAAGGACGCCGGCCGGAACAGGGTGATGGTTGCCGGCGTTGGGTCGGGGCTTGGCGCTGCAGAAAACGCTGCGGGCGGTGTGCCCACGGTGCGGGTGTGAAGACACCCGTCGCAGCGGGTATCCGCACAGTTGACGGCCATCGGGTCGGATGGGGCGATGGCCCGCGGGCCGTCTGCCGGCGGTGGCCTGTGCGGCGCGGCGGCCGATGGCATGGTGTGATCGCGCTCGACAGGTGGCCGGCGGTCATGCCGGGACACAAAAGCCGGTCGCGGGGGCCGACAGGAGCGGGCTTGGGCTTTAAGCTCTTGGCCGCGTGAGCCGCTTTCCTCAACCATCCGGGCTGACCGATCCTGCTATCTCGCAGCCATCCGATGCCGGCGATGAAGCCGACCCAGCGGCCGAGACCGACGATCGCCCGGCCCTGGTGTCTCTCGCGATCGCCTTCGCACGGCTTGGGCTCGTCAGCTTTGGCGGGCCCATTGCACACCTCGGCTATTTCAGAGAAGAGTTCGTGGTGCGCCGCCGGTGGCTGAGCGAGCAGCGCTACGCGAGCCTGGTTGCGATGTGTCAGATGCTGCCGGGTCCGACGAGCAGCCAGGTGGTGTTTGCGATCGGCTTGATGCGGGGCGGACTCGCGGGGGCGGTGATCGCCTCGACCCTCTTCACCGCGCCGTCGGCGGTGGCGATGATCGCGTTTGCGTATGTCGTCGGCGGCACCGGCGGACTGGCGTCGGCGGGATGGCTCCATGGGCTCAAGCTTGCCGCGGTGGCAGTCGTGGCGTCGGCGGTGATCGGCATGTGGGTGACGCTGTGTCGAGCGCCGGTGAGCCGCCTGGTTGCCCTGGCTGGCGCGGCGGTGCTGCTGGTTTGGCCGGCGGCGGTGATGCAGCCGGTGGTGATCGTCGCAGGAGCGCTGGCGGGATTGCTATTGCCCTCGAAGCAGACTGACGCGCCGGGGGTGGACGAGAGCCCGGTGCGCCGACCTCGCGCATGGCGGGCGGTCGCGGCGCTGGTGGTGTTCGCGATGCTGCTGGTCGGTCTGCCGCTTGTCTCGGCCCGGGCTGAACTGTCGCCGCTGGCGTGGTTTGATGCCTTTTTCAGGGCCGGCGCGCTGGTCTTTGGCGGGGGGCATGTCGTGCTGCCCTTGCTCAGCGGCGAGGTGGTCGGGCGAGGCTGGGTGTCACAGGACGAGTTTGTCGCGGGCTATGCGGCGGCGCAGGCTGTCCCGGGGCCGCTGTTTACGTTTGCCGGCTACCTCGGCGCCGTGATAGGCGGGCGGGTGAGCTGGGCGTGGGCATGGGCGGCCGGCGTGTGGTGCATGGTCGCGCTGTTTCTGCCGGGATGGCTCCTGGTGGGCGGGGTGCTGCCGTGGTGGAGGCGGGTGGAGCAGACGCCGGTGGCGCAGCGCCTGAGCGCCGGCGCGGGCGCCGCGGTGGTGGGGCTGCTGATCGCGGCGCTGTATCACCCGATCGTCACGACATCGGTCGAGTCGCCGGTTGATGTGGCGGCTGTGCTGATCGCGCTGGCTGCGTTGGCCGTGCTCAAGGTGCCCGCATGGATGATCGTGGTGTTGATGGCGGCGGCGGGGCAGTGGGGCCTGCCGCTCGTGATGCCGCGATAGCGACGGGCGGTGTGTGTCGCGACTGGCCTGAGGTTTGGCAGATGGCGACGCCGGATCACTGTCGCATCGGCCTCGGGTCGTTGTTGATTCCGTACGTGCTCGGGTATTGGGCGACTCAATCACCCAGGCCTGTGCAGCGGATGATCTCGATCCATTCGCCGTCGGGGCCTCGGACGAAGGCGTATCGGGCCGTGGCGTCGCGGTGTCGGCCGCGCAGGGTCATGTCACCCGGCGGCTCGGCCAGCGTGGCGCCGGCTTTGAGTGCCCGCTCGACTGTCGCCTCGATGTCGTCGGCCTCGAGCGCGATATGGATCAGCGCCGACGAGTCGGCCTCGCCCGCCGACGGACCGCCGATGCAGCGGTTGCCGCCGTCGTCGCGGGCTCGCTGAAACAATTCGAGGTAGGTTCCGCCGCCGCTATCGATGAGCGAGACCTCCTGGCCGTGTTCGTCGAATCGCAGTGTCTCCTTCAGCCCCAGCCCGGTGCAGTAGAACGCGACGCTCCGCTCGAGATCGCCGCAGGTGAGCGCGATGTGGTGAAGGCGGACGATCATGTGGTGATCCCTTCTGGCGGCAGGGGTGAGATGACCTGGTAGTCGATCGGCTTGAGGCTGCCGTTGTTGCTCTGTTCGGCTGAGCAGGCGGTGAGCCCGATGATCAGGTCCATCGAGGCGACGAGCTCGATCCGGTCGCCCGGCTTTGAGGTCGGCGGGAGCACCCGGAGGCCGCCGTCGCTGTCGAGCGACACGTTCATGAAGATGTTGAACGTGGTCGGAATGTCGTCGGCCGAGATGCCGAACTCGGCCAGCGCGTGATACAGGTTTTCATGACAACTGGGGTGATGTCCCTTCACGTTGTAGAGCTTGTGAAACATCTCGAGCGAGCAGGGCGTGAGGAGAAAGTCGTGACGCCCGCAGGTGTCGGCCGTGATCTCGAGCATGACGCGGCTGCGGTTGGAATAGAGCCGGTCGCCACAGCCGATGAGCCACCGTGATGCGTAGTCGATCGTCCGGCCGGAGCTGAGCCATTCGCGGCGATCTTCTGCGGCAAAGGCGATCAGATCGGCAACCTGCTGGCCCTGTGGATCGGTGACGCGCAGCGTCTGTCCGCGGCGGAGCAGAAACGCGACGCCGCTCTGCGGCGCGATTCGTATCGGATCACTGGTCATGACGACCTCGCGTCGCGCCGGCGAGCCGAATGAAACGGGCACCGCAACGGGCCCGCGGCATCGGGCGATGTCTTGTCGTGTGACGATGCGGTAGAGGACGGGCCGCGTGGTGGAACACCGGGCCGACTGGCGGCATCGGCCGGGTCGTCGGTTGACTTGTCGGCGTTCGTGTCATCGCCTCTCGGGGAAGATGATGTTCGCGGCCGGAAGGGCGGGAGCCAATCGGGCTCGACCGATCGGCCGCTGTATTGGCGCGCCTCGCTGAGTTCGCCGAAGTCGGTCAGGGTTGGGTTGATCCCGCCCTGCAGCGCCAGCTCCTTCTCGCGGATGACCTGTTTCATCCGCTCCCACTGACCCTTTTCGCGCAGCCGCTCAAACTGGTCGTGCGGGTTGAACACCATGGCCGGCCAGGGAAACTGCCGCGCGATGCGGGAGCTGTGAGGATGAAGACTCACCACGAACAACGCGCGCCGTGCGAAGCTGAATGAGAAGTGCGGGTCGCGCGGATCGCTGCTTACCGACGGATCCCACTCAAACTCCTTTGCGTCGAGCCGATGGAGCAGACGCAGGTGTGTCCACATGGCGCGCTCGAAGGCAGACTCATCGACGCCCAGGGGCTCACGGAAGACGGCGACGAATGTGGCGAAATCGCCGGAGATGACGCCCGTGTTGACCTCGGTGAGAAACCGAAAGAGGTCTCTGGCCAGACCGGCGGCCGCGTCAGGCGAGCCCATCGCGGCATAGACGCCGAGGCGGTAGGCATCGTGATGGACGGCCGATTTAGCGCCCACGCACGAAAACTGCGGGTTGAGCACCCACGCGCGGAACGCCCCATCCACACTGGCCGCGTGCAGGTCAGGCTTTTGTTTTTGACCGGCCGGATCGGTCAAGACGCCGTCAACCGGCACGAGGTAATGGCTGTGACGCAAGGCGGCGTCTGAGTCAAAAGGGTTCACGACCGTCGCAAGCTCATCCGCATCAGGGGTCTGCATCAAACGAATCAACCTCCGAGACAAGGCTGTGCAAATCGCGCGCCCCGCCTGCCGGGCCGAGCTGAGCCATGGCCGCGTGAAGGTCGCGAACATCGGCGTTGAAACCGCCGGGATTGTTGAGTCGATGCCGTGCGGATCGGGCAGCTCGCCCACTCGATCGCAAGGGATTGTCTGGCTGCAGAAGCGGTGTCGAGGGGGGGTAGAGGGCGGCCGAGCGATTGCCGTCGCGTGACCCCGAGCCAATCACTTTGCCCGCCGCCCACCCCGGCGTATACTCCGACGCCCCGGGGCCGTAGCTCAATTGGGAGAGCACTAGCTTTGCAAGCTAGGGGTTGTCGGTTCGATCCCGATCGGCTCCATCTCGGAAGTGGTTGTCAACCGACGACTTGTGGCTGCATGCTGGGGGTGGGCAGCTTTCTCCTCAGAGGTCGCCAACGGGTATACGCCCGTTTTCCCAGCCATGGCAGTCGACGATGCCGCGTCTTGGGTATCTGCCACAACCCGCCCTTCCTCGGGCAGGTTGAAATCTCTCATCGAGCGGCGGCGAAGCAGGCGCGGGCGGTCTGGGCGTAGAGCAGCGCCTGGGCATAGCGGTCGGATTCTTCGGCGAGTTGCCCCGCGGCGGAGGGGAAAAGCCGCGCGTAATAGTATGTGCCGGCAAGCAACTCGGGGGCAAAGATCAGCACATCGCCCGGGCCCGCATGGCGCTTGAAGCCCGCCATGGCGCGGGTCCACATGTCGCGGAAATGGGCGAAGTAATCGGCCACGCCGTGAGCCTGCCTCGGGCGTGAGGCGGTGTCGTCGATCGGCACCTGCATGCAGCCGGGGCTGGCGATGCGGCCGTGCATGAAGCCGGTGCGGTCGAAGATCGGCTGCATGAATGCCATCTTGGTCTCCCAGTCGCCGTAGACCAGTTCCTGGCCGCAGTAATAGTGGCTGAAGTCGCAGTTGAAGCGGATCTCTGGAAACTTCCGGGTGATGCGGACGGTGCGCCACATGTCTTGTGTGATCGTGGCGCGGTGGGTCTCGACAAAGATCGGCAGCTTGTGCCGGTCTGATGCGGTGAGCACGGCCTCGACCAGCCGGTCGACCTCGTCGTCGTCTTCGGTGCCCCAGCCGACGTGAACGGTGATGCACTGGTCGCCCCGGCGGGCGTGCTGCGCGGCGATGCCGTCGGCCTCGGCCGGCTCGTTGATGCGATCCAGCCCGCAATAAGGCAGGGGCGAGTTGGCCACCGGCGGCTCGGCGGTCAACTGCACCCCTTCAAAGCCGTCCTGCCTGAGGCGCTGGTCGCGAGCGACGCCGCTGAGCCCCGGCCAGATCGACGTCGGCGGCAGCCCGGTGAGGTTGTCGAGGTTGAGATAGACGCGCAGCACCGGCGCGGCGTTCGATCCGTCGTTGAGATAGCGAGCCACGTTGCTCCTCCTTTGCCCGGGGGTGTCGTCATCCGCGCAGGCCGACCTGCTCCATGAGCCGGGCGGTGGCGTGATAGGCCTCCTCCACCCATTCGACGATCCGCGACGGGTCGGGCGAGTATTCGAGCTCGATCGAGACCGCGCCGTCGAAATCCAGTTCTTTGATCGCCTGCAGGTAGGGTGCAAACTTCACCACGCCTCGCCCCGGAGGAAGGTCGCCGTGCACTTTGCCGTCGCAGTCGCTGATGTGAACGTGGATTGCCTTGCCCTTGAGCTTCGCGACTTCGAGCGGGCTGGCGTCGGCGAGCACGAGGTGGCTCACGTCGATGTTGGCCCTGATGCGCGGGTGGCCGCACTCGTCGACGAATCGAACCATCTCATCCACGCTGTTGAGAAGGCTGAGGCGGAACGGCTCGAGCTCGAGCGCGATGTCGATCTTTTTCTTCTCGGCGTAGTCGCCGATGACCCGGCAGGTCTCCAGGGCCCAGCCCCACTGGGCGGTCGGCGGAATGACCTCGCGCTGCCAGATGTATTCGCCCAGCACCAGCAGCACATTCGAAGCGCCCAGCTCGCCGGCCAGATCGATGTGCCGCTTGACCCGCTCGACATGAAAATCGCGCACCGGCGGGTTGAAATCGACCAGGCCCGTCGCCACCGCGACGCACGACACGATCGGCAGCCGCGCCTTCGCGCACGACTGGCGGATCAGCGCCTTTTCCTTTTCGCTGACGGTCATCGCTTCGGCGAAGATGTCGACCGAGTCGAAGCCGATGCGGGCGATGTGTGCCAGGCCGGCGGCGGTGTCGACGCCCGCCTGCTCGAAAGCGCTGTTGATCAGGCCGAGTTTCATGCTTGCTCCGTGGAGAGAGGTGAGGGTGAAGAAAAGATGTGAATGCTGTCGCGTGCGGTCAGCTAGACCCGCATGGCCGCGAGATCGATAACCTTGTGCTGATGGGCGCTCTCATAGGCGGCATCGACCAGCGCCATCGTCCGCAGGTTGTCCCGCCCGGCGATGAGGGGTTCGCTGCCGTGGTCGATGGCCGCCAGCAGCTGGCCCATCGTGCCGGCAAAGGCGTCGGGAAACCAGCTTCCGGTAAGCTGCGCTTCGGTAAACCCGCTGTCACCCTTGCGGGCATACCTCAATGCGGAGGGGCTGGTGTAAGGGTCTTTGCACCACCCGATCTCACCCATCGCCAGGCCGGCGGTGCCCTCAATGCGGTAGCGGATGCCGATATCGCCCGGGCATCCTTCGCGGGTCGGGCCGGTCCAGATGTCGTCGATGCCGACGGCGCGGAGCCCCGAAGGATATTCGAGCGTGTAAGTGCAGATACCGTCGGTGTGGGGGAAGCTCGTACGCGGATCGGTGCGGGTGCTGCAGAAGATGTGGGTCGGGTCGCCAAACCAGTAACGCAGGCAGTCGAGGTGGTGGATCGACATGAGCCGCAGCGTCACCCAGCCCAGCGCCTGCTGCCATGCCTGGAAGTGGGGAATGGCGCGCATGTCGATCGTGGCGAAGACAGGGTCGCCCAGCGCGCCCGACTCGAGCAGCGACTTGGTCTTCCTCACCGACGGGTCGTAGCGCATGTTCTGGTTGACCGCGAGCTGGATCCCCGCGGCGTCGCACGCGGCCACCGCCTTGCGCGCCTCGGCCAGATCCATGCCAAGCGGCTTTTGCGCCAGAATGCCTTTGACCGTCCGGCGCCGGGCGGCATCGAGAATCAGCGCCACCTGCGCGTCGGGTGTGACGGCGATATCCAGCACCTCGATCGACTTGTCGGCGAGCATCTCTTCATAGCTGTTGTGCACGGTCGCCACCTCGTGCCGCGCCGCCACGGCGGCCGCGTTGGCCGGTGTGCGCGACGCGATGGCGACGGGATTGAAGCCCGCTTTGCGATAGGCGGGCAGATGACAATCGTTGACGATGAAACCGCTGCCGAGGATGCCGATTCGGAGACGCCTGGCGGCCGGTGAGAGGTCGTTGGTCAACATGGAGCCTCCGGGCTCTTCGGGGTTGTGGTGGAAGGTCGATCGCCGCCGCGGGAGAGAACACCCGCCCGCGGCGGCGCGAGGATCAGAAGGTCGGGTGATCAGAACTCGTCGTAGGCGATGTGGTTCGCCGGCACGCCCAGGTCAGCCAGCATCTTCGTGCAGGCCTTGATCATCATGGGCGGCCCGCAGAGATAAAACTCAACCGCCCGGGGGTTGGGGTGATTCTTAAGGTAGCTGTCATAGACCACGTCGTGGATGAAGCCGGCGTGACCGGTCCAGTTGTCTTCGGCGAGCGGCGAGGAGAGGGCGAGGTTGAAGCTGAAGTTGGCGTGCTCTGCGGCCAGCTTCCTGAAGTAATCCTCATAGAAGATCTCCTGCTTCGACCGCGCGCCATACCAGAAGCTGACCTTGCGGGCGGTCCGCTGTGTTTCGAGCAGGTGAGACAGGTGCGCCCGCAGCGGGGCCATGCCGGCGCCGCCGCCGATGTAGACCATCTCGCGTTGGGTGGGCTTGATGTGGAAATCGCCGAACGGTCCGATCGCGGTGACGGTGTCGCCCGGCTTGAGCGAGAACACGTAGGCCGACCCCACGCCCGGCGGGCAATCCTGCCCCGGCGGCGGTGTGGCGATCCGCACATTAAACCGCAGCAGCCCCGGCTCGGCCTGGGCATTGGAGGCCAGCGAATAGTTGTTTCGTCTGGGCGCGCCGCCGAGGTTGCGGGCGACAAGATCAAACACGTGCTGCCGCTCCCAGACGGCCCGATAGGGCTCGGGAATATCAAGGTCGCGGAAGCGGATCTCGTCGTAGGCGGGGATATCGATCTGCAGGTAGTCGCCCGGGGTGAAGGCGATCGGGTCGGTGCCCGGCGCGGGCTCGAGCACAAGCTCTTTGATGAAGGTCGAGACGCTGCGGTTGCTGACGACGCGGAGCGTGTAGGTCTTGTGTTCACGCGCCCCGGCGCCGCCGGGCTTGGAGAGGTTGAGATAGAGCCGGGCGGCTTTTCCGTCAGAGGTGCGCTCCTCGATCGGGTAGGTCGCCAGCGCCCGGCAGATCGGCGGCCGGGCGGGGGAGCCGTCGACGAGGTTAAACCGCCCGTTGTGCTTGGGGCACTCGATCTGCCTGTCTTTCACCAGCCCGTCGGCAAGGTGGGTGTTGCCGTGAGTGCAGATCCCGTCGGTGGCGTAAAGCTTGCCTTCGTCGTCGCGGTAGAGGGCGAAAGTCTTCTTGCCGTAATCGAAGCGGATAACGTCGGAGCGGCGCAGGTCGGCCGCGGCGCACACTTCGATCCACCCGTCGATGTCGGGCCTGGCCTCGGTCACCACCGCGTTGTCGACCACGCGCGGCTTGGGCTCGGGCAGCTTTCGGCGGACATAAAACGCCGGGTCTTTCACCTGCCGAAGCACCGCCGGCACGATCTCACGCCACGCCGAGATCAGGCTCGGATAGGGCTCGGGCATGTCGGCCTTGACCACCGCATGGAGCCTGGGCAGCGCGTGGTAGGGCACCAGCGGAAACATGTGGTGTTCCACATGGTAGTTCATGTTCCAATACAAAAACCGGTGGATCGGATTCATGTAGACCGTGCGGCAGTTGAGGCGGTGGTCGAGCACGTTCTCGGCCAGCCCCGCGTGCTGCGTCCACCCGTAAATCAGCATCAGCCATGTGCCGAAGATGTGCGGCAGCCCGATGAACATCAGCGGCAGGATCGTCTGGAAATAGATCGACAGGAAAATCACCGTCGCATAGATCAGCACATAGATCCGGGCGCGGAAGAAGATCTTGCCGAATTCGCTCTCGGGGATGAACGTCTTCTCGTCATCGGACATGCGTCCCAGCGTGTGGCGAATGATGGCCTTGAAATAGGGGGGATAGAGCCACAGCCCGACGATGGTCAGCAACATCGCCCACAGGTTGGGCGGCCTTGGGACGGCGATCTCAGGATCGCGGCCGACGATGATCGTGTCGCTGTGATGCCGGGTATGGCTCCAGCGCCACAAGGTCGATTCGCGCATCACCATGAACGACGCGATCTCGTAGAGCACGTTGTTCATCCAGTCGGTCTTGAAAGCCGTGCCGTGACCGGCCTCGTGCCAGCGTGAGTCGGAGGTCGATGCGTAGAGCGTGGCATACGCCATGTAGGGGATGGCCGTCCACCACGAAGGCCAGAGCCACCACGTGAGATAGGCAAAGCCGAAGATGAGCGCAAACCAGATGATCGTGTCGCGGATGGCCGGCCCGTCGCGGCGCTCGAGCAGTTGGCGCATCGTCGCGCGCGGCACCGGACACTGATACCACTCGGCCTCCGCGAGGCCGCGTTCGATCGCCCGCGTCGAGTTCTCGCCCGTCAGGCTGTAATCGAGGTGCTTGGGCGGTTTGAGAACAACCGTGCCGTGATCGTGCTCAAGGCTCATGATTCTGTTTCCTCTCAAGGCTCCACGAACAACCAGGGCCGACCGATTTACACAGTCGAAAACGCGTACACGGTCGTGTGCTGATAGGTCTCACCGGGGCGCAGCACAATGCTTCCCAGCGCCGGCGCCGACATGCCGTCGGGGTATCCCTCACATTCGAGGCAGAAGCCCGCATGGCGCCGATACACGCGCCCGCCTTTTCCGGTGATCGTGCCGTCGAGCATCGCACCGGAATAAAACTGCACATATCGCTCGGTCGTCGAAACCGTCATCACCCGCCCCGAGCCCGGCTCGACCACGCGTGCCGCGTCGATCAGCCCCGCCGGCGGACGGAGCAGCTGATACAGATCGCCATGGCGGCCGTAGATCGCCGGCAGCACATCGCGCAGCCGCCGGCTCGACCGCAGATCGCACCCGCGGCCCTCGACGGCTTCTGCCCGACCCGACAGCGCATAGCGCTCGTCGGTCGGCACGAGGCGATCCGCATGCACCTGCAGGTGGTGATCTTCGATCGTGTCGCTGCGCGTGCCGGCGAGGTTGAAGTACGAGTGGTGGGTCATGCTCAGCGGGGTCGCGGCGTCGGTGACGGCGCGGGTGTCGATCACCAGCCGGTTGTCGTCGGTGACGGTGTAGGTGACCCAGACATCGACGTTGCCCGGATACCCTTCTTCGCCGCCGGGGCTGGTGCGGCTGAGTCGCAGCGAGGCTCCGCGGCGTTCGTCGGGCGAGTCGCCCGATAAAACCCGGGCCGACCAGACGCACTTATCAAAAGCCCGCACGCCGCCATGAATGTGGTGATTGCCGTCGTTGGCGGCGAGACGGTATGTGACGCCGTCCAGATCGAAGCGGGCGCCGGTGAGCCGGCCGGCCACGCGCCCGATGATCGCCCCGAAGTAGGGGTGAGGCGCCAGATAGCCCGCCAGGTCGTCAAAGCCCAGCACGACGTCATCGAGATCGCCGCGGGAATCGGGTACATGCAGGTGCGTGACAATCCCGCCCAGGGTCATGATGCGAGCGGTCATGCCGCCCGCGGCGCCCAGGGTGAACAGGTCGATCATCTGCCCGTCCGACAATCGACCCAGCGGCCGTGATGTGACGTGTGCCGCCATCGTCAAGGGAATGAGATATCACACATTGTCGCAGGTTACTTCTCGCCAGAGGACCGCGAGTTATCATTTGATGTCATGACCGAGGACCTGAAGATCCCCGATGCCTTCGACGGGCTGATTTATCTCGCCGACGCGCGGACGCTCCCGCGGCTGCGGCCGCACCGCCATGTCGAGCTCGAAGTCAACGTGGTCGAACGCGGAACCATCACCTATGTCGTCTCCGGGCGGCGATACAGCTTCGCCCGCCGATCGATGTTGTGGCTGTTCCCCGATCAGGAGCATCACCTGGTCAACCGTCACGGCGACGCCCGGTATTACGTCGCGGTCTTCAAGCCGCCCATGATCGCCGCCGCGGCGAGGGGCGAAGACTATCGGCCACTGCTGTCGGGCATGCCGCCTTCGCCCGGGGTGCTGCACACGCAGCTTCCCCCCGACTCGTTTGACCTGCTCTCCCGCGAGATGGATGCCGCCATGGAAGGCGGACCGGATAACGAGCTGCTCAGCCGGGAGGCCGGCTTCGGCTTTGCCTCCGACTTCCACTACGAGCATCAGGACCCTGACTGGCTCAACGCCGGGCTGCGCCACCTGCTGCTTCTATGCTGGCGGCTCCAGCGCGGCCGAGCCGGCGCGGCGCGTCCGATCGACCTCCACCCCGCGGTCCGCAAGGCCATGGCGCTGATGAGCGATGAGCCGGGCATCGAGGGGCTGGCCGAACTGGCCCGGCGCTGCGGGGTCAGCGAGTCTCACCTGAGCCGCACGTTCGCCCGGCAGATCGGGGTCCCGATTTCCCGCTATCACAACGACCTGCGACTTCGCCTTTTCAGCGATCTCACCCGCGGCCGACGCCCGCGGATGACCGTCACCCAGGCGGCTTACGCCGCGGGGTTTGGCAGCTATGCCCAGTTTTACAGGGTGTTCGTGCGTGCCCACGGCCGCGGGCCCCGGGGCATGCTCCAAGGCAGCCGGCAGGCAACGCCCCCCCGGCAAGCCCGCCCGTCCTGCCCGCGGCCCGGCGGGGCAGGCTGATGCCAAAGACGACCACACCGCCTGACCGTCGCTCACCCCATGCCCATGCGCCCCCCCAGGTCCGGGGCGGCTCAACGCGGCGCGGGGCCCATTGCGCTCGAGCCGAAATAGCCCGTCGAACTGATCCGCCGGGCCGTCGCGGCCGGCCACCGGGGCACCCCAGCCACATGCCGTCGGCCGGCTGCTTTGCGCCCCCGCATCGGCCGGGTCGTTTGGCAACCGGGCCCCATCCCGCTACCATTCCCGGCTCGATTTGAGCGACCTTTAAGGAGACCGCGCACCCATGGCCAAGGCACGTGCAATCGTCAAGCGGCGTAAAGCCGTCCGCAACATCAAGAAGATCACCAAGACGATGCAGATGATCGCGACGGCCAAGTTCCAGAAGTCGCTCAAGCGCGCCGTCGGCACCAAGCCCTACACCATGAAGGTGCGCGAGCTCGTCCGCGAGCTCGCCTCGTCGGTCGACAACGTCGAACACCCGCTCCTGCGCACGCCGACCGCCGAGAGCTCGACCAATCGCGTTGCCCTGGTCGTGCTTACCAGCAACCGCGGTCTGTGCGGCGGATACAACGCGTCGGTGCTCCGCGCCGCCAGCCAGTTCATCCGCGCTCAGGAGGCGGCCGGCAAGACCGTCGATCTGTTCCTCTCGGGCAAGAAGGGCGTGAGCTACTTCAACTTCCAGCGCCGGCCGATCGTGCAGCGATACGACATCGGCGACGTGCCCCGTTTTGCCGACATCGAAAAGGCCGCCGATTTCTTTATCGCCAGCTTCGTCGACGGCAAGTATGACAGCGTGCACATCGCCTACATGAACTTCATCTCCACCGGCAGCCAGAAGCCCGATGTGATGACCCTTCTCCCGCTGGCGGGTGTGGCCACCGCCGCCGACATGCTCGGCCAGAACCTGGCCGAGAAGGAAGCGCAGATCGCCGCGGGCGTGCTCGATTCCAAGCGCTCGGGGCTCGACGTCAAAGCCAGCGACGTTGCGGCCGGCAAGACCCAGTATGAGTTCTCGCCCGATGCGGCGTCGCTGCTGGACGAGCTGCTTCCCCTCACGGTGAAGACGGCCGTCTTCCAGACCTTCCTCGACGCAACCACCAGCGAACACGTCGCCCGCATGGTCGCGATGAAGAGCGCGACCGACAACGCCGACAAGATGGCCAAGGCGCTGACGATGCAATACAACCGCGCCCGCCAGAGCCAGATCACGACCGAGCTCTCGGAGATCATGGGCGGCGTCGAAGCGATGAAGGGCTGATTGCGACTGTCGCGGGCGCCATGATGACCAGCCTGTCTGGCCTCCGTCGAACGAGCTGGACGCAGCACGTCGACCGCGACGCTGATGGCCCTCGTGGCACTCGTGCGGAAGGCATCGCGGCTGTGTACTGCTGGTATGCGGCATTTGAAGAAGGCAGCGGAGCATTTGTGGCTGGCAGCCCGGCAGGGTACGCCGTGGGAGATGTGGATTGTCCGGTCGGCAATCCTGTGGCTGTCGGCAATTGCGTTGGTGGCGGCGGTGGCGGCGCTGAAGAACTGGCTGGACCCGTGACCGGCTGGTCTTCGACGACGACGGAAACCTCGTCAAGCCAAGAGGTCGACCTCGGCTGCTGCCGCGGTTCTTCGGCATCATCAGCCGGCGAGCGGATCAAAACCTGTCGAAGCGAAGACGTCCACGGCTCAGCCGTGGGCGTTTTGATTTGTGCGGCTGCCTTTATGTGTCGCCCGTGCACGCCCGCGCGCGGTGCGCGTTGTCACCACACATGGTGCGAAGTGGCTCGGGCAAGCGTGCCGTCACCTCGATGCGTGCTGTCAGCCCAGGTGGTCTTTCATCACCGTGCGGGGCGCGTCGACGGAGTGAGTGCAGGGCGCGAGGGCATGGTGGTCACCCGCGGCGGCTCGGGCAGCTCGTCGAGCACCGCCTTCACTGCGGTGGGGTCGTTGAAGGCGTAGAACTTCGCCCGCAGCTCGACCGGGCCCAACGGGTCGACGACATCGCCCTGCAGAACGGTGGGGCTGAGACTGGCGTCATCCATCGTGACGACAAACCCGTTGCGCTTGCGCGAGAGTCGGACAAACGCCGAGCCGGTGTATTCGAGCCGGTCGGCCGACGGGTCGGTCGGGTCGGCCAGCAGATACCAGTGGAGCGTCGCGTTGGTCGATGCGGGGGTGTCGGGATAGGCTCCGCGGCGGGGCTGCCAGTGCACCCGCGCGTGCAACACCTGGCGCAGCGGCGCGCCGGTCGACGGGGCAAGGGGATCGCGGCTCTTGGCGCCGGCGCCAGCCTCCCGCACCAGGACGACATCGTATGACCCGCCCGGCGACCGCTGGGCATAGGACTGGGTAAAGGTCTGGCTCAGTTGCCGGGTCTTGTCCTGCGAAACGAAGTCGAGCGTCGGCGCCGCTGTGCGGCAGCCGCCGCAGCAGGCGGCCGCGAGCAATGCCAGGAGCAGCGAGTGATTGCGACGCAGATAGATGCCAGCCACGCGGTTTGCCTCCATGCCCGTGCGCCCCGGGACACGCCATGGCGGCGTCGTCCTGGCGCTCGATTGTTCAACGTCGCTGACCGGTGTGGTACGGCGGGGCGGTCGGGTCAGCCGATGCCCAGCAGGGCGATCGCGTCACGCTCTACGATACCGCGGAGCGACTCACGTGGCACGACCGGCAGATTCGTGCCCTGGGCAAACTGGTTGATCGAGTAGATCCCCTCGATGCACTCCGTGGCGCTGGTATAGGGAAAGTCGCTGCCAAACAGCAGGCGGTCGGTGACGTGGTGTTCGTGGCAGTTGAGCAACGCGTTGTAAGCCTGCCACGGCCGCGCCAGCAGGCCCGACACATCGGCCAGCACATTCGGATGCTTGCCCAGCAGGCAGATCGTTTCGTCGATCCATGGCTGGCCGAGCTGCGCGATCACGATCCGCAACCTCGGAAACGTCCGCGCGACCTCATCCCACAAGTAGGGCCGGCCGTATTCCAGCTTGCTCTCTTCGGTGTATCGGCCGCCGGGATGAACGACGATGGGCATGCCCAGTTGCTCTGCCTCGGCATACACCCGCATCGCACGCGTGTCGGTCGGGTGAAAATCCTGGTTGGGCGGCGACAACGTCACCCCCCGCAGCCCCAGCTCGTGCGACGACCTCACCTCGGCGACGGCGCCCTTCTCGGTCGGGTCAATACCGGCAAAGCCGATCAGCTTGGCCGGGGCCCGCCGGACGTAGTCGGCGATATAGCGGTTGGGAATCTCGGCGTTGAGATATCGCGACTTGAAGCCCAGCACGATCGTCTTGTCCACCGCGGCCACCGAGGCCCAGTGGTGGTCGGTGTCGGCAGGGGGAATCGTCCGCCAAGCCGACTTTGTCATTGGGCGCAATGACCGCGGCGTGCGGGGACGGGCAAGATCACCCAATTCGAGCTGTCCGAGCTGATCGGGTGATTGCCAGATGTGCGTGTGACAATCGACAATCATGGCTTAAACGCAGCGGCTGAGAGTGTAGGCGAACGGCAGGGCAGTTCAATGAGCCATCGACCTACCGGTGTGTCACGGTCAGGCCCGGCCTGCCCCGCCGCCCTCCCGTGGTCATGCTGCAACTGCATGAAAAACAGGGGCTTACAACATTACTTGCGCGCCGTCTTGCGCCGCTTGAGCTCGGAATCGACGAAGTTGTCGAGCTCGCCGCGATCCAGCACCGACTCGACGTTGCCCGTTTCGACGTTGGTGCGATGGTCTTTCACGCGCCGGTCGTCGAGCACATAACTGCGAATCTGGTTGCCCCAGGCGATCGCGCCTTTCTCGCCGTACATCTTCTTGAGCTCTTCGTCGCGCTTGGCCTGCTCCATGAGTTCGAGTCGGCCCTTGAGCATCGCCAGCGCCATCCGGCGGTTCTGCTGCTGCGAACGCTCGACCGAACACGTGACCATCAGGCCCGTCGGCTTGTGCGTGATGCGGACGGCCGACGCCACCTTGTTGACGTTCTGGCCGCCGGGCCCGCTGGCCCGGACGAACGCGACTATTTCCAGGTCGCCCTCGGGGATCTCGACCTCTTCGTTGTCTTCTTCGAACTCGGGCACGACATCGACCGAGGCGAAGCTCGTCTGCCGTTTGCCCTGCGCGTTGAACGGCGAGGGGCGAACCAGCCGGTGCACCCCCGCTTCGGCGCGGCAATAGCCATAGGCGTAGGGGCCCTGGACCAGCAGCGTTGCGCCCTTGATGCCCGCCTGCTCGCCCTCCTGGCGATCAACCTCGCTGACATCCCACCCGCGCTTTTCGAACCAGTAGAGATACATGCGCAGCAGCATCTCCGCCCAGTCCTGCGCCTCGGTGCCGCCCGCGCCGGCATGGATCTGGAAAAAGCAGTTGCGGTGGTCGTTCTTGCCGTCGAGTAGCGCCTGAAGCTCGATCTTCTCACCGCGGGCTTCGAGATCGGTGAGCAGCCGGTCGGCCTCCTCGCGCGAGTCGTTGTCGTCGGCCTCCTCGGCCAGCTCGTGCAACGCCTTGACGTCGGCCAACTGGCTCGTCAACTGCACAACCGGATCGACCACGGCCTTGATCGCCTTCATCTCGGCGACAATGCCCTTGGCGGCATCGGGGTTATCCCAGAAGCCTTCGGCTCCCATCTTGTCTTCGAGTTCTTTGCGACGGGCAAGCTTGGTGGGCAAGTCAAAGAGAGTCGCGGATCGTCAAAATCCGCGCCTCGAGATCGGCGATGGCCTGGGAAAGGTTTTCGTGCTGCATGGGCGGGAGTGTAGGGCCTGGACGGCCGGTTCTCAAACCGGCATCGCCGGGAGGTTGAACGTCGCGCTGCGCAACTGCCTGCTCACCGCGCCGCGCACTGCTCGCTACGCCGCGGACTGCACATTGCGCCGTGCAGCGCTCGCCGCGCTGCGCATTGCTCATCGCGCCGCGGACTGCACATCGCGCTGCGCAGTGCTCACCGCGCCGCGCAAAACGCGTGATGCGCACTTCGATCACTGCCGCAGCCCGCCCGGGTCGGATGCTCGCCCGGGCCGGGTGGCCGCGCCGGTCTGGCGGCCGCGCCGCGCGCTACGACAGCCAGTCCTTGTCGGCCAATCGCTGCGGCACATATTCCTCGGTGACGTAGCTGATGTCTTTGGTGATCAGCGATTCGACTTCCATTTTGAAGCCGTTCTTGAGCATCAGATCGATCTCCTTCTGCCAGCCCTTGTGGTCTTTGAACCACGGGTAGGCCTTGATCTGATTGGCGCGGTCGATGTCGTTCTTGTTGAGCTCGATCTGCACGTCGTCGGTCAACTCGCACTCGACGTAGTCCTTGGCGCGCACGCCCAGGAACTTGGCTTCGGGAATGGCAAGGCGCTCCGACTCGAACGCCAGGCCGATCGAGCCCTGCTTGATGACCGAGTAGATGTAATGCCCCCACGGATCGCAATCGAGCAGGCAGTAGATCGGCAAGCCCAGTTCCTCGTTGAGCCGGCGGAGCAGTCGGCGGACGCCGCGTGGGGGCTGACCCGAGCCCTCGGTGAGGATGCAGTTGTGGGTCTCCCAGAAGCGGTCTTCGTTGAAGCGGCCCCAGACGGTGTCTTTTTCGACATGGAGGACGAACTTCGCCTCGCATTTCTTGAACTGGATCACATCCGGCTCGGTGATGCTGGGCACGGCATAGCCGCCCGAACCCATCCGCCGACAGTCGATCTCGTCGCCGCTGTCGACGATCGTGATGTTGCCCACCATCGTGCCGCGCTTCTTCGCATAGACGTGAAGCTCTTCGCGCAGCGCGCCCAGCGACACCTCGAGGTCTTCGAGGATCGCATCGCTCTCGTCCTGCCCGGCGAAGGTCTTCTCGCCCCTGGTGCCCGCGATGGTGTGCAGGGCTTTGTAGAACATACCGCGGAGGCTGAGCGTTTTTTCGGCGTCGATCAGTTCCTTGATGCTGTTGCCGTGGAGCATCGTCTGCATGAACTGCTTGGCCTGGTTGAGGTTGAACAGCTCGCGCGAGGCCTTGGCGTCTCCCATCTGGAGGATGCCGCGTTTCTTGTTCCACAGCGTGTTGCTGCGCGAGCGCGTGGGAATCGCGATGGAGATGTCCCTGGCCTTGAATGCCGCTGTCGCCACGTTGTCAGCGAGGTTGACGATCTTCCCGAGCGTGGCGCTGTCACGCTCCTTGATCCGCTTGTTGATGCGATCGCTCGCGGCTTTCGACTCGGCGGTGTTCTTGCGCTGCTTGGCCATAAATCTTCTTCCAACTTTTGCGGAGCCCTGACCGATGCCCTGGCCGGGCCACTCCGCTGAACCGATGATCCAAACCGGGTGACGGGGTGCTGATGGGCCGACTCAGTCGTTCACACGACCGCGGCGGCAACACCGTGTCAGAATAGCTCGTCTGTGTCTTTGGCGCGTGACTTCGACTTCGCTTTCTTCTTCGCGGCCGAGAGCTTGACGACCTCACCCGCGGGCTCGGAGGCGTCTGCAGCCGACTCGGCCCCGGCGGGCGATGGGGCATCCTGCAGGTGGGCGGCTCGCGACTCAACCAGCACCACGCCGTCGTCGGCCTTGAGGTCTTCGGCATCGTCTTTCCTGACGGTGCGACCTTCTTCATCAAGCTGAGCGTCGGCGATGGCGGTGCGCTTGCGAGCCTCGGTCAGCAGGGCGTCGTAGAGCGCCTTGGCATCGGTGCCGTTGATGGCGTTGATCGCCTTGCTGATCTCGCCGATGTAGCGTTCGAACACGTCTCGGCGGGCGGCTTCGCGCTGCATTTTCTGACGTTTTCGGAGGTAGGTGCCGAGCTTTCGGCCGCACTCCATCAGCGCCAGTTTCATCTCCTTGCGGATCTCGTCATAGTCGGCGATCGCTTCCTTGCTCTCGCTGGTGAAGCGCACCCAGACCGAAGCCATATGGATCATGATCACCAGCGGCCCGGCCGGCAGGCTGGCGCGGGGCTGGCTCAGGTTGTAGTTGCGCCAACCGGTTTCGGTCACGGCCTTGAACGACGAGCAGGCGCTCTGCTGAAAGAGCAGCGGCACACGGTTGGCAAAGCGGATGACCCGAGCCGTGTCGTCGGTGGGCAGCTCGCCGCCGAAGGCGATGGCTGCTTCGATCTGGAAGGGCCGGCCGCGATAGACTTCGGGCTCGCGCGAGCTGGCGGCGTAAAACTCCGCCTTCACACCCTTGAGCATGCCCGCCAGCATCTGGCGGACGCCGATGGGCGCCAGGCAATCGGTCGGCGGCGCGGGCAGCCTGGCCTGCTCGAAGGCCTTGAAGAGCTGCTCGGCCTGGGCGTGGCTGATGTCCGACACCTTGGTGCGGGTGTGGACGCCGATGGTTTCGCAGAAGTTTCGCGCCGCCGACGGGCTGACGCGGCTGAATTTTTCCTGGAGGAAGTTGTAGAGCGTGCCGGTTTTGTTGGCCGCCTCGAAGTCCTTGAGCATCTGGAGCAGGATGCCCAGCTCGATGCCCTTGGGGTGCGGCTGGATTTCGCGCGTTTCGGGGGGGAGTTGGTCGGTGCCGCGGGGAAAGGTGATGACGCCGTTGCGTTCGATGGTGGTGATGGTCGGATCAACGCCCTCCGGCGCGACCGCGGCCGACCCGCCGTTTGCTGCCGCGGAACCGTCGGTGGCCGGGCCTGTGGGGGAACTGTTGCCTGACTGTCCGTCGGCACTGACCCCGGGCGGGCGGGCGATTGTCAGCAGATCATCCTGCGTGTCGTCCTGGGCGACGCGGGTCGGCGGGACGAACGTGATGCGGGCGTGGGGGTTGGCGATCGCGGTCAGCTCGAGAAACTCATCGACCGAGCCGCGTCCTTTCTGATATCGACCCTCGAGATCGATGCTCACCGACGTGCCGGTGATGTAATCCTCGGGGTTGAGGAAGTCGGGCTCACGCGTTCCGGCGGTGATGCCCTTGAGCCGGGCGGGGGGGAAGTCGGCCGTCTCGTCGTCGACGGTCACCTCGGCGCGGTTGGTCTTGGTGTTCATGGCCAGCTCGATATGGTGAGCGGGCTTCTTCGCGCTGGGGCGGGTGTGAATCACCATGGGCTTGCCGGTGGTGATCAGGCCGTACATTCCCGCGGCGGAGATGCCGATACCCTGCTGGCCGCGGGACATCTTGAGGCGGTGGAATTTCGAGCCGAACAGTAGGCGTCCGAAGACGTTCTCGACTTGCTTGCGGACGATGCCCGGACCGTTGTCGACGACCGTCACGCGGTATCGCGACTGCTTGGCTGCGGCGGGGCGGTCGGGCTGGAGGTCTTCGATCACCACCGTGATGTTGGGGAGGATGCCCGCCTCTTCGCAGGCGTCGAGCGAGTTATCGACGGCCTCCTTGACGGTCGTCAGCAGGGCCTTGCGGGGGTTGTCAAACCCGAGCAGGTGCCGGTTCTTGGCGAAGAACTCGGAGACCGAGATTTCCTTCTGGCGGGCCGCCATCGACTCGGCGGTTTCACGCTTGGCGGTTTTGAGGGTGCGTTCGATGGTCGGGACGGCGGGCCCCGTGGCCCCTGAGGCTGAACCTGTGCGGCTTGGCGCTGTTCGATTGGGTGCTTCGGCGGTTAGCGACATGAACAGTTCGCCGTCCTTTCCTTCACGTAACTCGTTTTTCGACTTGGCCATAGGCATTGATCGCCGGCCGACATGACGCCCGTCAGGGAAACTTATCGGTCGTGATGTCGGCTTTCCTTTAGTTTGCGTGTTCGCATTTTGTATGGTATTCGGCTCGCCCGGAGGATCAAGCTGAACCGGGTGTGTTTTAGCAGGGGATCGCGGCGGGTCCAGCGCCGGCGTTGCAGCCCCTCCATCTTGACACCCCGGCTGCGTGGCAAGCTGTGCATAGCGCCGGTGGTTATTGCTAGCCGCGCGGTGGGGTTGGTAAGCTGCCACCCCGCGATCACGGGTGTGGCTTTGTAACTCCAACTAACCCAGAGATTTGCGACCTATTGCTTGTTTGTCGCCCCGGCAGGGACTGGCCGTGCCGAGGCGGGGAGGCGGGTTGCGCGGCCGGCGGATCAAGGAGAAAAATGCGGCAGAATTGGAATCGGTTGAGGCTGCTGACGGCGGCCGCTGCTATGGTTGCGTCGTCATCGTCGCTGCTGGCGGTCTATGAGACACCCAATGCGGCCTATGACGCGGGGGCATACTACAGCAACATCACGTGGACCGGCTCGGGCGATCAGCTCAAGCTTGACCTGCGGTCGAAGATCAGCGTTTACGCCTTTGGCAGCGGCACGAGCAACCGGGTGAACTACGGCAACGCCCGATACGCGCTGGCCGACACCGACAAGAATCCGCTTAATGCCAGCCAGGTGCTGACCATCTACACGCGCAACGCGGTGAGCGGCACGTGGGACCTCGGCGCCACATGGGACCGCGAGCACATCTGGCCGCAGTCGCTGCTGGGGTCGAGCGCGAGCAACGGGACGGCCAACACCGCGAGCGACCTGTTCAACCTGCGGCCGTGCATTCCGTCGGTCAACTCGAGCCGCAGCAACACGCCCTTCGGCACCGACACCGCCACGGGCAGCAACGGGTATGTCGGCGGCCTGTATTATCCGGGCGACGCCGACCAGGGCGATGTGGCGCGGGCGATGTTCTACATGACGACGCGCTGGAGCCAGTTGTCGCTGGTGGATTCGAGCTCGCCGAGCTCGCTGCAGATGGGCGACCTTTCGGCCCTGTTGCGATATCACTATCGCGACCCGGTCGACAATTTCGAGCGCCAGCGAAACCACTACATCTACCAGAATCCCGATGGCGACACGGCCTATCAGCAGGGCAACCGCAACCCCTTCGTCGACCGCCCCGAATACGTCTGGGCGATCTTCGGCGGCGCCAACAACAATTCGCAGATCACCGCATCGACATCGACCGTCAATCTCGGTCGCGTGATGGTCGGGGGAACGATCGCCTCGAACGGGAGCGTGACGCTGAACAAGACCGGCGTGCACCCGACGACTTTCGACGTCACCGCCTCGGGCGTGACGACGGCGGCCAATCAGGTCGGCCCGGGCCAGGCCTTTGCGTATGACCCGCAGTCGCGCGCGATCACCAACATCGGTCTCTCGGCGTCGACCGCGACGGCCGGGCTCAAGACCGGCACGCTCACCATCGACAACACCGACCTGACCAGCGCCGGGGCCAACCAGGGCTCGGCCGACCCGAATGACGTGGTGACGGTGCAGGCGTCTGTGCTGTCGAAGCGGGTCGTGACGGCATCGACGTCGAGCGTCAGCTTTGGGCGCGTGATGAGCGGGGTGGCGGTCAGTGGGGCCTTCACCCTCTCGACCACCGGCGACGACAACAGCCGGACACGGGTGAACGTCGCGGGATCGAGCGCGGTCGATGGCAACGGTGCGCAGATCACCGGATCGACCACGCTCTTTGACGCGGCCAGCGATACGGGCTCGCGCAACCTGGGCGCGACGTTCGCGAGCACGGGCGCGAAATCGGGTTCGCTGAGCCTGTCGGTCACGACCGCGGAAAACGGCGGGGCCGGTCTGAGCGGCGAAGGCAGCTACACCGCGATCAGCGTCGGCTACACCGCGACGGCGCTGACGTCCCGCGTGGTCACGGCCTCGACGAGCAACATCGACTTCGGCCGGGTGATGGTGGGCTCGGCCGTGTCACAGAACGTCTCGCTTGTGACGACCGGCGACGACAACAGCCGGACACGGGTGAACGTCGCGGGATCGACCGCGGTCGATGGCAATGGCGCGCAGATCACCGGCTCGACGGCGGTTTTCGATGCGGCTTCGGATACGTCGGCCCGGACAGTTGGGGCGACATTCGCCTCGGCCGGCGCCAAGGGCGGCACGCTCAACCTGAGCGTCACGACCGCCGAGAACGGCGGGGCGGGACTTGTGGGTGAGGGGAGCTATGCGCCGGTCGGCATTTCGTACGCCGCGACGGCGGTGTCGAAGCGCGTGGTGAGCGCAAACACACAATCGCCGG
>CAZBOE010000035.1:29316-29906 GCA_964493365.1 uncultured Tepidisphaeraceae bacterium
ATGCGGCGCTGGTCGGTAACGCGACCCTGACCACCACCGGCAACGACAACGAGCGGACACGGGTCAGCGTCGCGGCGGCCGGTGCCAATGCGAACGTGTCGGTGACCGGCTCGGGCACGCTGTTCGACGCCGCGACCGACACCGCCTCGCGCAATCTCGCGGCCAGCTTCGCGACGCCCGGCGCGGTGGCCGGTTCGGTCGATCTGGCGGTGACTACAGCGGAGAATGGCGGCCTGGGGCTGGGCGGCGAAGGCAGCTACAGCCCGGTGTCGGTCGCCTACAGCGGCACGGCGCTGGCGCATGCCAACGCATCGTTCACCGGCGCGGCGGACCAGAACACGCTGCTGATCGACTTCGGCACCGTCGCCCCCGGCTCGGGCCTGCTGAGCCAGGGGTTCTCGATCTTCAACCTGGTCGATGCGGTCGGCTTCACCGCGGGGCTCGACCTCGACAGCATCACTGCCGACCCGGGCAACGACGGGGCGCTGACCACCAATCTCGGCACTTTCAGCAACCTGGCGGCCGGGCTGTCGGGCGACTTTGACGCGTTCTTCGACACCAGCATGGCCGGCGACTTTGCCGCGACATAT
>CAZBOE010000036.1:0-11604 GCA_964493365.1 uncultured Tepidisphaeraceae bacterium
GACGACCGCGCCCGCGTCGTCGAGGGTGTCGCTCCCGTCGTATGGCGTCGCGTTCGCCATGCCCGACGGTTGGATCCGGGCCGTGTCTTCGTCACCGGCAGCGGTCATCTCGCTGGCCGGTCTCACTGACGGCGTCGCGACGAGGGCGGCAGAGGTGATCCTTGCGCCCCGCGCCCAGGACCTGCAGGCCGACTTCGCCCGGCGTGCCGCCGACAACCGACTCGTTCCGCACCCCGACGGATCGCCCCTCACCTTCGTCAGGCCCGCCGGTGAGAACGCGGGCGAGCTCGCGCTGACCGGCATGAAGGTGATCGAACGCCCGCAGTCGCCGCACGTCTATGTCATAACCGTTTACTCTAGCGGCGACGCCACGGCCGACCTCGAGACTATTTCCCGCGGGCTGCGTTTCGTCCCGATCGCCGCACCATCCACCGCACTGCGACCGACAGGCCGACCGACGCCACTGGATAACCAATCGCTCGTGTTCGAGCTTCCCGATCCGTTCCGCGCCAACCCCGACCCCGCCCGGCCGAACGCCACGCGATTCTCCGCGGTCTCGCTCGAGACGATGTCATCGGAGTGTCACATGAGCTTTGTGGCGGTCGATCGGCCGGAGGCGACACTCGCGCAGTTCACCGACATGCTGACCGGCGCCACAAGGCAGCAAACGGGCGCTGACATCACGTGGAAGCTGACCAGGGGCAACGGCTTTGAGGCCGCGATCAGTTCGATCGTGGTGCCGCAGGGCCCCGAAGGGCAGCGACCGCCGCCCATGCGCTTCATGGTCGTTCGCAGCGACCAAGGGCGGTTCACGATCGGCGACTGCAGCCCATTGGCCGCCGGGGCGGCGGATGTCTACTTCAAGGCATTCGAGCAAATGGCCGGGTCGATCCGGCAATCGCCGGAGTACTACGAGGGCGTCAACACCCCGTGACCGCAGACGTGCCGCCGGGCGGCGTCGCGCTTCTTGCCCGGGATCGATTCAGTTGATCAGCCGGTTCGCGCGGCGGCAGTTCCCGACCCCGCGCCGACTGTCTATCATCGCCGGTGCTGTCGGCGCCCGTGATGTAGTCGCCCGTGCTATCGTCGCCCGTGCTATCGTGGCCCGCGGTATTGTCGCCCGTGCGATCCCAGCCCGTGCGACCCTAGCCCGTGTGCTGGCGACCGCGCGAAGGACCGCCGCCACACCGACCCTGGAGACCCCATGCGCACCATAACCTTACCGGCTTTGTTCGTCGCTGCTTTGCTGGCCCTGGCCTGCGACAACAGCGACTCATCCGCGCCGCCGGCCGGCACGCCCGCAGCCCCCTCGGCACAGCCGGCGCCTGCCGCCCCGACGACCGGACCTATGACCAGCCCCATGACCGGCGCGATGATCCCGTCGGCCGCTCCAGCCGGCTCACCCGCGGGCTCGGGAGAATCGTCGGCGGCATCGGAGATCTCCTGGTCCCTCCCCGAAGGCTGGGAACAGATCGAGGGCTCGGGGATGCGGTTCGCCACGCTCAAGGGCCCCACCCCGGGCGGGCAGCCGCTGGAAATCTCGGTCACCGTCTTCGGCGGCGCCGCCGGCGGCATGCTCCCGAACATCAACCGCTGGCGCGGGCAGGTCTCGCTGCCTCCGATCACCGACGCCGACCTGCCCACCGCCTCGGAAGCGCTCGACCTCTCCGGCAGGCCCGCGACCCTGGTCAACCTGACGAGCCCCGACAACGCAATGGCAATCTACGGCCTGATCATCCCCGACGCCGACCGCACGTGGTTCCTCAAGCTGACCACCGAATCGCCCTCCGCCGAGGCGCAGGCGACGTTCCGCGAGATCGCCCAGACAGTCCGGCTCGGGCAGTAGGCCGGGCAGTCGTCCGGGTCGCCGACCGACCCATGCCCGGCCGATTCGGGTCGGAGAATGCCCGATTCAGACGGTGGCCCTTCGCCGGCATGAACAGCGGTCGCGTGGGTGCCGTCGCAAGATCAGGTTGGAGCCATCCGGGCCTGAGGCGGTTTGGGCGGCCCGCTCCCCCAACCCGGCGACAATGCCGGCGGCAGCTTTCAAAAAGTTCTGAAACCCAGAAGGATCGGTCTGCTATGATCCGCGTGAAGTCATGACAGCAAACACCGCCATTGCGTCCAGCGTGCTGCCCGTCGCCGTCGTCGACCCGGCCCTGATCCCCATCGCCCGCAAGGTCGCCGACCGGGTGCCGCTCTCGCACGACGACGGCCTTGTCCTCTATCGCACACGCGACATCCACGGCGTTGGCCGGCTGGCCGACCAGGTGCGCGGCCGGCTGCACGGCGACGTGACCTACTACAACCGCAACCGCCACATCAACTACACCAACGTCTGCGCCCTGTCCTGCAAGTTCTGCTCCTTCTACCGCAAACGCGGCGAAGAGGGCGCGTATGAGATGCCGGTCGAGCAGGTCGTCGCGACGGCGCAGAAGGCCGCTTCGGCCGGGGCGACCGAAGTCCACATCGTCGGCGGGCTCCATCCGTGGCTGAAGTTTGACTATTACCTCTCGATGCTCCGCGGCATCCGCAATGCATGCCCCGACCTGCACATCAAGGCCTTCACCGCCATCGAGATCGTGCACTTCTCCCGCATCGCCAGGCTGTCGATCGCCGAGGTGCTCGCGGCCCTGAAGGACGCGGGCCTGGGCTCGCTCCCCGGCGGCGGCGCCGAGATCTTCGACGACCGTGTCCACGACGCGGCCTTCAAAGGCAAGGTCCGCGAGGACAAATGGTTCGACGTCCACCGCGCCGCCCACTCGATCGGGCTGTTCTCGAACGCGACGATGCTCTATGGCCACATCGAAGGTGTCGAAGAGCGGATCACCCACCTGATCAAGCTCCGCGAACTGCAGGCCCAGAGCCTCGCCCGCGCCGGTCTCGACCCCGATGCCCCGCCGCCGGCGTCCGCCGTCGAGGGCGGCGGGCCCCCGTCGGCTTGGTTTAACTGCGTTATCCCCCTTTCGTTCATCCCCGAAGGCTCTGAACTGGGCGATCTGCCCGGCCCGACCGGCCTGACCGATCTGCGCACCCTTGCCATCGCCCGGCTCATGCTCAGCAACTTTGCGCACGTCAAGGCGTTCTGGATCATGCAAAGCATCCACCTGGCCCAGGTGGCGCTCAACTGGGGCTGCGACGACCTCGACGGCACGGTGGTCTGGTATGACATCACCAAGCGGGAGGGCCACGGGTCAACGCACCAGGAGCTCCACGAATCGGACCTCAAGCGGCTCATCCGCGAGACCGGCCACACGCCGGTCGAGCGCGACACCCTTTATCGCCCGATCCGTCGGGAAGCCGCGGCCGGCGTCGTCGCGGCGGCCGCCCTGCAGAGCCATGGCCAAGCCGCCGCCCTGACCGGCTCCCGCTGACTGGTGCTCGCCGATCTGTGGCGTGCGGGCGGCGTTCGCCGAGCGGGCTTCCGCCGATCGGTCTCCCGCCGATCGGTCTCCCGCCGAGCGGGCTTCCGCAAATCAGTTTTGCGTCGCCGGCTGCCCCCGGAAGTCGCCAGCCCATAGCCGCCTGCTCGCAGGTTTCCGTTGAGATGGGCTCGCTGATGGGCGTCGCGCCGATGGGTGGCGCGGGCATGCCTTCACTTGCAAACACGGCATACGACCGATACAACCGCGCCGCGGTCGCAGCATCGGCCGCTTGCGATAGGCACGCCTGCCGCATCGCAGTCGGAGTCTTGTGGATCGGAGCCCCCGCCCGCCGTGAAGTTCTTCCTGCTCGACAAAGTTCAATCGATCACCGCCGACCGCATCGTCGCGGTCAAGCAGGTCTCGCTGGCCGAGGAATACCTGGCCGACCATTTTCCGAGCTTTCCCGTTCTGCCGGGCGTGATGATGCTCGAGGCCGCCACGCAGGCGGCGTCGTTCGTGATGTTCCACCGGTGCAATTTTGAGAAATCGATCTGCGTGCTCAAGGACGCCCGCAACGTCAAGTATGGCAACTTCGTCGCCCCCGGCGGCCGGCTTACCATCGACGCCGCCCTGATCAAGGAAACGCCGGCCGGCGGGCAGTTCAAGATCACCGGGGAGATCGACGGCAAGACCGCCATCGCCGCCCGACTCGAGCTGGCGCTGTTCACGCTGGGCGAGAAAAACCCCGACCTCGCCCACCTCGACGCCGGGCTGATCGCCCACAACCGGGCCCGCTGGGGCCTGATCGCCCCAACGCCGGCGGCCGTTGCCGTCTGAGATCGACCCGACATCGACCACACCACCACTGGACCCAAGCCGCCTGACCCCCGATACTGCGGGGATCAGCACAGGGAAGAAGGGAATCACCCATGGCCATGACCCGCGAAGACATCTACACCAAAGTTCAGGCCGTCCTGGTCGACGCGCTGGGCGTCGATGAAGACGACGTCAAGCCCACCGCCACGCTCCGCGGCGACCTGGGCGCCGAATCGATCGACTTCCTCGACATCGTCTTCCGCCTCGAGAAGGCGTTTGGCATCAAGATCCCCCGCAACGAGATGTTCCCCGAAGACGTCTTCAACAACCCGCAGTATGTCCAGAACAACAAGGTGACCCCCGAGGGCCTGGCCGAGCTGAAGAAGCGCATGCCCCACATCGACCTCACCCCACTCGAACAAGACCCCGACATCAACAACATTCACTTCACCGTCGACACCGTCGTGAACTACGTCGAGTCGAAAGTGAATGCCTGAACACAGCGGCGGCAGGCAGAGGAAAGGTCGGCAGTCGGCAGTCAGCAGTCGGCGGATGATGCAGCCGGTTGCTCGGGCCGGCCGGCGGGTCTGGCATCACTGACAGCGGGCCGTGGATAGCTGGCGGCCGACAACGGGCAACGGATAGCCGACAACTCACACCCCAGTTGACACCCCATGCGCTGGATCTGGATCGACAAGTTCATCGAGTTCACCCCGCGCACCAGCGCCACGGCGCTCAAGAACGTCACGCTGGCCGAAGAGCATCTGCACGACCTGTATCCGGGGTTTCCGATCGTGCCCCATTCGCTGATCGTCGAGGGGATGGCGCAGACCGCGGGGATTCTCGTCGGCGAGGCCCGTAACTTTGAAGAGAAGGTGATCCTCGCCAAGGTCGGGCGGGCGACCTTCCACCGGCTCGTCCGCCCGGGCGAGACGATCCTTTTTAAGTCGAAGATCGATCAGCTCTCCGAACACGGCGCCTCGATCAGCGGCACGGTCAATCTGGCCGGCTCGGACGAACTGGTGGCGGAGATCGAGATCATGTTCAGCCACATCGACCAGAACATGGCGGGGCTGGATTTCCCCGAGCACAACTTCGTGTTCACGGCACAGTTCGTCGACCTGATCAAGTCGTATCGCACGGGTGCGGTGATCGCGGTCTGATCCGCCGCGCCGGGGCCTGCCCGTTACATCAGCGCTTATCGAGCCGCGCCCCCCAACCGGCGATACCACTTAGCAGGCGGAACCACACAACCGCCGGAACCGCACGACCGCCGGAGCCACACGACCAGGCATCACAAAAGCTTCACGCGTCTGTATCGTTGTCGAGCGGACCGGGTTGGGTGCCACAATCCCCGCGATCAGTGAGCTGCGATCGAATGTCCTTCCGCCGCCTCGCACGCCTCAGGCTCGCCCCCGACGTTCTATCGGCTATCATAGCCGGGATCGGCGGCACCGGCCTGAGCCGAATCGGCCGCAGCGTGCGGACCCGGCATCCCGAACCGCGGCAGGCGGCCGCGGAATCGAACTTTCAGACCCCCGGCGGCCTTGGCCGCGTAGAACAGCCACATGTCCATGCGAAGAGTCGTCATCACCGGCGTCGGCGTCATCTCACCCATCGGCATCGGCGCCAAGGCGTTTTATTCAGCGCTGGTCGCGGGGCAGTGCGGCGTCAGGCGGATCAGCGTGTTTGACCCCGGCGGGTTCGCCTGCCAGATCGCCGGAGAGGTGCCGGCGTTCAAGATCGGCGACTACGTTCCCAAGAGCTATCGCAAGGCGACCAAGGTCATGGCCCGCGACATCGAGCTGGCGGTGGTGGCGGCCGACGACGCCTTCAAGGACGCCGGGCTGGTCAGCAAGGCTTACGCCGAGACACCCGGCTTCGACGCGGCTCGGTTCGGCTGCAACATCGGCGCCGGGCTCATCAGCGCCGACCTCAACGAGCTGACCGCGGCCATGGCCGTGGCGCGCAGCGCGCCCGAAGCGGCCGCGACCGCCTCGCTCGATCTCAAGGCCTGGGGCACGACCGGGCTCAACAACCTCACGCCGCTGTGGCTGCTCAAATATCTGCCCAACATGCTCGCCTGCCACGTGACGATCGTTCACGGGCTGATGGGCCCGAGCAACACGATCACCTGCGCCGACGCGTCGAGCCATCTGGCGATCGGCGAAGCCTTCCGCACGATCCAGCGCGGCGACGCCGAAGCCGCCATCTGCGGGGGGTGTGAGAGCAAGCTCAACGGCATGGGCATGGTGCGTCAGACGCTGCTCAGGCGGCTCAACGAAGACGCCAACGACACCCCGGCGTCGGCCGTGCGGCCGTTCGATCCGGCCGCCCGCGGCTCGGTCATCGGCGAAGGCGGCGGGCTGCTCATTCTCGAAGAACTCGAACACGCCCGCGCCCGCGGCGCGACGGTCTATGCCGAGGTCGTCGGCTTTGCCGCATCGCAGGATACCCACAGCGTCACGACGCCCGATCCGGCAGGACACGCGTATGCCAAGGCTGTCGCCGGCGCGCTGGCTGACGCAAAACTCCCTGCCGCCGCCGTCGACCTGATCGTGCCCCACGGCATCGGCCTGGCCTCGCATGACGCCGCTGAGCTCACGGGGCTGCGGCAGGCCCTGGGCGATCGGCTCTCGACAGCGGCGCTGGCGCCCATCAAGGCGCAGATCGGCAACGCCGCCGCAGGATCGGGCATCGACGCCGCGGCGGCCATTCTTTCGCTGCGCCATTCGACGATCCCTCCCGCGCTCAACACGCCTTCCGAGGTCAACGGCACACGGCTCAACGTCTCGACGAGTGCCCGCGAGGCGAAGCTCGGCGTGGCGGTGTCGAGCGTCTATTCGCTGGGCGGACAGAACGCGGCGTTGGTGTTCAAGGCGGTCTGAGGCCGCGCGATTCGACTTCCACTGATTTCATTCACCGCTTCACATGAGCAAGTCCAAAAGCCATCGCGTCGTCATCACCGGCATCGGCTGGATCACCCCCCTCGGTCATGACATCGAGACCGTGTGGAGCGCCCTGCTCGCGGGCAAGTCGGGCATCGCCCGCACGACGCTCTTCGATGCGGGCACGTTCCCGACGCACATCTCGGCCGAGGTCAAAAACTTCCGCCTCAGCGATCACCTGCCCGACCTGTCTCGCCACCCCGGCGTCGGGCGAAACACCGCCTTCGCACTGGCAGCCTGCGCCCAGGCCTGGAAGTCGGCCGGTCTGCCCGCGCCCAGCCAGGCGGGGTCTCTCGATCTCGACCGCGTCGGAATCTATCTCGGCTCCGGCGAAGGCGAGCTCGATTTCGCCGCCTTCACCTCGTCGTGTCTCGCGGCATGGCAGGACTCGACCGGCCAGCTCGACATGGTCCGCTGGGCGCAGCTCGCGCTGGAAAAGATGAAGCCCCTGACCGAGCTCGAGCAGGAGCCCAACATGCCCCTGTCTCACCTGGCCCTCTACACCGGCGCACGCGGCCCGGCGATGAACTGCCTGACCGCCTGTGCCGCTTCGACACAGGCGATCGGCGAGGCCACCGAGATCCTCCGCAGGGGCGATGCCGATGTCATGATCGGCGGCGGCGCCCACTCGATGATCCATCCCTTCGGCGTCACCGGGTTCAACCGCCTGACCGCGCTCTCCACCGCCAACGGCAACCCGCCAGCGGCATCAAGGCCCTTCGACAACCAGCGCGGCGGGTTTGTTCTGGGCGAGGGCGCGGGCGTGGTCATCCTCGAAACACTCGAACATGCCATGAAGCGCGGCGCGACGATCCTCGCGGAGGTGGTGGGCTACGGCTCCACCGCCGACGCCTTCCGCATCACCGACCAGCACCCCGACGGCACCGGCGCCGTGCTGGCGATGAAGGAAGCCCTTCACGACGCGCAGCTCACCCCGGCCGAGGTGCACTACATCAACGCCCACGGCACAGGCACCCGCGAAAACGACGGCAACGAAACCGGCGCCATCAAGCAGGTCTTCGGCGACCACGCCCGCAGCGTGCCGGTGTCGTCGATCAAGAGCATGATGGGCCACCTCATCGCGGCCGCAGGCGCGGTCGAGCTGATCACGTGCGTGCTGGCCATCCGCGACAACATGCTCCCCCCCACCATGAACCTTGAGCATGCCGACCCCGAGTGCGACCTCGATTACGTGCCCAACAAGGCCCGATCCGCCCGGGTGGATGTCGCGCTCTCCAATTCATTCGGCTTCGGCGGGCAGAACGACACGCTCATCATCAGGCGATTCGACCGCGCGTAGTCGGGTGCCCCGCCGCCCTGCCAACTGCCCCCGCGCGACCTGCCCCAGCCCGAACTGCGCCAGGCCGAACTGCGCCGCGCGAGCTTTGCGGCGCGAACTGCCCCCGGTGCGAACTGCCCCCGTGCAAACTGCGCCGTGCCACCTGCACCGTGCCAACGGCGCCGCCCCAACTGGGTCGCACCGGGCCAGCGACATCTCGCGAAAGGCGGCCGGCGCCGCCGGTTGATCGTTGAACATCGCCGGCGTTACACCCCGCGCACGACGATCGCCGTCATGTCGTCTTGAAGCTGCTCGCTGCCAGCGAAATCGAGGGCCCGGGCGACGAGGTGGTCGATCATGGTTTGCGCCCCGTGTCGGCTGCACTCCGACAACGTATAGCGGAGGCGCTCGAGCCCGAAACGCTCGCCGTCGCCCCTTGCCGCTTCGTGAATGCCGTCGGTGAGCACCACCACCGCATCGCCCGGGCTGACCGTCAGCTCGATCGGCGCGTCGAAGGTCATGGCGTCGTCGATCCCCAGCGGCGGGCCATGGCTGTCGATTTCATCCACACGCCCCGTCTGTGCCTGATACCAGAGGATCGGCCCGTGACCGGCCGACAGCACGCTGACCCGCCTGGCCGCGACATCGACATCGATCGCGGCAAAGGTGATGAACCGCCCTTCCGACAGGTCTCTGCACAGCGCCGCGTTGAGCTTGGCGACATCGGCGCTCAGTGTCGAGCCGCCGCGAAGCAGGGCGCGGCTGTAGGCGCGGCACTCGGCCGCCAGCAGCGCCGGGCCGATGCCGTGACCGGTCACGTCGGCGATGCACATCAGGGCGCGCCCGTCGTCCGGATGCCACCAGTCGTAAAAGTCGCCCGCGGCGTAGGCGCTGGGCCGGCTCAACCCCGCGACCTCAAAGCCGCTGATCTCCAGCGCGCCGGCGGGGAGAATCGCCCGCTGGATCACCCTGGCGATCTCCAGATCGCGCTCCAGCCTTTCCCGCCGCACACGCTCTTCGATCAGTTCCCGCTCCACCGTCACGTCGCGCGAGAGCCCCAGGAGCATGGGCTGTCCGGTCACCGGGTGCTTGAACGGGTAATCATGCTGCCGGAGGTAACGCACGGTGCCGTCGCGCATCTTCAGCGGAAGCGCATCGGTGATCCGCGGAAGCCCGTCGCGCATCACCTGCTGGCAGATCTGCTCATAAAACGCCGCCTGCTCGCGGTCGTGTTCCACGTCGCGCAACAGCCGGCCGATCAGCTGGTCTTTCGAAAGCTGGAAATACCGCGCCGCCGCCTCGTTGGCATACTGATAACGCAGGTCAAAATCGTGCACGTAGAAAAAGTCGGGGATCAGGTCGAGCAGCGTCGTGAGCAGGTCGAGGCGTTCCTGCGCGAGGTTGAGCCGCCGCCGGACTTCGGCTTCGTCGGCCTTCTCGATGCCCAGGGTCAGGTCATGGGGCTCGGCGGCGAGCCCCTGTTCGCGGTGGGCGGAGTCAGGTGGGGTTGCGTCCGGGGCTGGGCTCATGAAGGCAGTGTAGTCTCGCAACCGGCGGCCCGGCCGCTCAAATACCCAGCAGATCGCAATAGGAGATCGCTTCGTAATCGGCGGGCCTGAGGTTCATCGCCTTGACCAGCTCACTGAGGCGCTTCCGCGATTCCTTCTCGTCCTGTCCGGCCGACATCACCGCCTCAAACTCGACATAGGTCCCGAGGTCTTCAACGGTGTCGAGGTGGATGCGGACGTTGTGCCACATCAGCAGTTCGCGGGTCTTGCTCACCGAGCCGCGTGTGCCCAGCGAATCGCCGAGCAGGGCCAGCACACCGGCCGCCGTGTCGGGGTCGATCGGAACGACGCGGTAATGGCTGTCTCGCGATTCGGCGCGATCGACGCGGGCATACCAGATCAACTCGGCATGAAACGTCCCGCCCTGCTCGATCTCGCGCAGCTTGAGCCGCCCGCGCTCGACACAGAAATAGGTGTCGCGCTGGCGCACCGTGCCGGCGGCCCTGGCGCCCAGCGACAAGGCCGCGCCGCGGGCGCCGGGAAGATCGGCGCAGCGCGCCTTGAGCTCGATGTTTCGCTTGAGCTGGACCAACTCGCTGACCATGCGGGATATTGTCGCGTCGGCCGCGGGTTCGTCCAGCGTCGCGGCGCACCCGTGCCGGCAAACCGGCTCACGCCGCCGCGACGGCGATATCCGGGGCGAAGCGTCGCACCTGCGACACCGCGCACCGCGCCGGCGCATCGCCCGGCAATCACGCGTTTTTCTCAGGGTTTTCAGCGTTTTTCGCCCTGCCTCTGCGCCTGCGACGTTCCGTCCGTCAGCCGCACCTATCAACGCCCCGCCCGCCGTGCTACGACAAGTCGAGCATCGATTTGGTTCTTCCTCCTTCTGGAGTGTCCTATGAACTCTTGTCGTCGCACCACATCTTCCAACGGCTCCGGCAAACGCTCCGGGCGAAAACGCATGAAGACCTGGACGCTCGGCCTGCTCGCCCTTTTCTTCGGCGGCATGGCCGGACTGCAGTTTGCCGCCGCCCAGACCGGCGCGGCGCCCGCCCACGAAGCGGCTGTCGCGGCACACGAAACCTTCAAGCCCTTCGCGCTCTTCTATGACCCGGCTTTCTCCCGCCTCGAGGTGACCGGGCTGCTGGTCGTGCTGGGCATCGCCGTCGCCGGCCTGCTCTACGCGCTGCTGCTGGTCAGGCAGGTGTATGCCGCCGACAAGGGCACACCGCGGATGCAGGAAATCGCGGCCGCCGTCCGCGAGGGCGCCAATGCCTACCTCGGCGCCCAGTTCCGCAAGATCGGCATCCTGATCGTCGTGCTCACCGCGCTGCTCTATGTCACCTACTCCGGCGCCGAGCCGGCGTTCGCCGTCGGGCGCGCCGGGGCGTTTCTCGTCGGCGCGCTGTTCTCCTGGACGGTCGGCTTCGTCGGCATGCGCCTCGCGACCGCGGGCAACCTCCGCGTCGCCGCGGCGGCGACCCGCTCGTATGGCGAGGCGATGCAGCTCGGCTACCGCACCGGCACCGTCACCGGCATGCTCACCGACGGCCTGGGCCTGCTCGGCGGCACGCTGATCTTCCTCATCTTCGGCACACAAGCCTATGAAGCCCTCCTGGGCTTCGGCTTCGGCGGCACCCTGCTGGCGCTGTTCATGCGCGTCGGCGGCGGCATCTACACCAAGG
>CAZBOE010000036.1:11643-27694 GCA_964493365.1 uncultured Tepidisphaeraceae bacterium
AACATCCCCGAGGACGACCCCCGCAACGCCGCCACCATCGCCGACAACGTCGGCGACAACGTCGGCGACTGCGCCGGAATGGCCGCCGACATCTTCGAGAGCTACGAGGTCACCATCGTCGCGGCCATGATCCTCGGACTCGCCAGCTTCGGACACATCGGCGTCATCTTCCCGCTGCTGGTCCGCGGCATCGGCGTCCTCGGGTCGATCGTCTCCACCTACACCGTCAAGGCCGGCGCCGACGACACCTCCGACACCGCGCTGCACTCCGTCCACCGCGGGTTCTGGATCGGCTCGGTCGTCTCCGTCGTCGGATTCTTCATCCTCGGATTCTTCTACCTCCGCTTCGATGCCGCTTATCTCGCGGCCTATCCGCAGGCGGCCGCCGGGTTCCCGCTCAACCCCGCCACGGGCCTGCATGATCCGGCGCTGCTCCCGGCCTGGGCAAACTTCGGCATCGCCGGGCTCGACATGCGGCCGGCGCTCACCTGCCTCGTCGGCGTGCTGCTGGCCATCGGGCTCAACAAGGTCACCAGCTATTTCACCCACACCAGCCATGACCCGGTCAAGTCGCTCGCCCGAAGCTGCCAGACCGGTCACGCGACCAACATCATCCAGGGCTTTGCCGTTGGCTATGAATCGACCGTCGCCATGATCCTGGTCATCGCCGCGGCGATCGTGCTGTCGGTGATGTGCTACGCCGGCACGCCGCCCGTCTTCGTCGCCTTCGGCGTCGCCATGACCGGCATCGGCATGCTCACGCTCACAGGCAACACCATCTCGATGGACGTCTTCGGCCCCGTCGCCGACAACGCCAACGGCATCGGCGAGATGGGCTATGACAAGGCCGCCATGGGCCCCGAGAAATATGCCCGGGCAAGGCAGATCCTCGCCGACCTCGACGCGGTCGGAAACACCACCAAGGCCGAGACCAAGGGCATCGCGATCGGCTCGGCGGTGATCGCCGCAGTGTCGCTCTTCTCGTCATTTATCGCGGTGATCGCCGTCGGCTCCGAAGACAAGATCACCCAGATGACCCAGGCGCAGTATCTCGCCGAGGCGGGCAAGCTCACCGTCGCCGCACCGATGGTCTTCATCGGCTTCCTGATCGGCGGCGCCGTGCCGTTCCTGTTCAGCTCGATGCTCATCCGCGCCGTCGGACGGGCGGCCTACCTCATCGTCAAGGAATGCCGGGTCCAGTTCCGCGATGCCGCGATCTGGCGCGGCGAGAAGAAGCCCGACTACGCCCGCGTCGTCGACATCTGCACCCAGACCGCTCAGCACGAACTGATCGGCCCCGGCTTCCTCGCGATCTTCATGCCCCTGCTGGTCGGCTTCCTGCTCGGGCCCTACGCGCTGGGCGGATTCCTGGCCGGCATGATCCTGGTCGGGCAACTGCTCGCGGTCTTCATGGCCAACGCGGGCGGCGCCTGGGACAACGCCAAGAAGATGATCGAAGACGGCCTGTATGGCGGCAAAGGCTCTGACGCCCACAAGGCCGCCGTCACGGGCGACACCGTCGGCGACCCGCTCAAAGACACCGCCGGCCCCGCGGTCAACCCCCTGATCAAGGTGATGAACATGGTCGCCCTGCTGGGCCTGGGCCTGGTCATGAAATACAACCTCGCCGGCGAAGGCACTCACCTCTCGGAAAACGCCTACCTCGTCGGCGGCATCGCCGCGCTGATCTGCCTCGCCCTGGTCACCTGGGCGGTCGCCAAGTCTCGACGTGAATCGCCCAGCGCCGATGCGCTGGATGTGCAGCCGGCGTCGCCCGAACCCGTCCTGGCGACCAAGGCATAGGTCGATACCCCGAGCCTACTCCTCCTTCACCTCCGTGGCCGACCGTCTCCCGGTCGGCCACGGCCTTTTCATTCGTCGGTCAAATCGAGCCCGGACCGCCCCGCGGCGCGACAGCCAAGCCCGTGCGGACGCCACTGCCCTGCCGCGATCGGCGCACACATGTTTGGAATTGGATGCAAAGACCGCTGGTAACCAGCCGCGCAGCGTGGCATTTTATGGGTGCTGTACTCCTGCGACCCGGGCTGTGCGACCGGGTCGGGTTTCGCGAGTCACCTGCCATGCCATTCAATCCGCCTTCTCATTTCAACCCGCCTTCACCTGTCGGCTTCGCCCCTCGACGGCGCCGCGCTTTCACGTTGCTGCAACTGCTCGTTTCGCTCGGGCTGATCACCCTGCTCATTGGGCTGAGCTTCAGCGGGTGGGCGGCGGCGTCAAAGGCGGCAAAAAAACGAGAAACGGCCGCCATCATCGCGACGCTTGAGACAGCGCTGGAGGAGTACCGGAGCCAGACGGGTCGGATGCCGATCATCCCGCCCGCCGTCCGCCGCGATAAGCAGCCTGATATCGACGAACTCCGAGAGGTGACGCGGCAATTCGTGATGGAACTCGAGAGCGTCGAGTCGTCAAAGCGGATTCTCCAGTCTATCGATCGGTATTATGGGCCGATCGGCGCCTTCCGCGACGACGCCCCCGCCGCGGTGGCCAACATCCGCAGCGTGTTCGACTCATGGAACAACGAGATCCTGCTCTATTACCCGGTCAACGGCGATCAGGTGCTCAATTCGCCCGCCCCGGAAGCCAGGTGGTTCTGGTCCGTCGGGCCCAATGGCATCAATGACAGTCAGCCTGACTTGTCGCGCAACGACACGCAGCCGGGCTTTCCGACACGCGGCGATGACATTCCCGGTTCGGCCAACGCCCCCAGCTAGGACTGATCAGGATGTCACCGGACACCACATACAATGCGCCTGCAATGAATTGCGCACGCCGCGCGCGCGGATTTACGCTTCTGGAGGTGCTGGTTGTCCTGGGCCTGATCCTGGTCCTGTTGACGATGGTGGTCGGGGTCCGCGCGGCGCTGCGACAGAGCATGGGGGTGATCGGGGGCGAGGCGGTGGTCAGCTCGGCCATCGCCAACGCGCGCATTCTTGCGATGGATCGACTGACCGACAGAACCAAGAAGCTGGCGGTTGTCTTTTCGCAAATTGATGGCGCCGACACATACATCGACATCTGCGAATCGGTCGGCAGTTCACGGCTGGCCAACGGCTCATTTGCGGGCAGCTCGAAGCTCTGGCAGCCGGTCGCGGGTCGGACGGCGCAGCGCATGCCGGACAACATCACCGTGCGGTCGCCGAGCCTGCGGGCCAGCGCCAACGCGATCGGCGGTTCGTCGACGCCGACCGACACGCAGGTCAACACCGTCAACGATCGGTATGAAGACCTGCGAAAGCGCACTTACTTCGCAATCTACTTCGATGGCGACGGGCTGCTGTCGACGCGGCCGAGTGATCCGGTGGATGTCGACCGCAACGTCAACGGGTTGATCTATCTGAACAAGCAGACGCCCACCAAGCAGTGGATGATCGAGCCGAGCGACCTGATCTCGGTGCCGGCCAGCTCGTTTGGCGCTGTGGTGGACTCGCTCAAGCTCGAGCAGGCGGTCGCCGCGTTTCGCTTTGACAACCCCAGCGCCACCCCGAAGCAGATCGCCGACTTCGAGGACAGGTGGGTGAGCAACAACGCCCGGTTTGTGATGATCAACCGCTACACGGGCAACATCATCAAGGAGCCGGTGACCGAATGATCGTGAGCTCGGCACGACATCTGGCGCGGCGCGGCGGCGGCTTTACGGTGGCAGAAGTGCTGCTGGCGATGGGGCTGCTGCTTTTTGGCGCCACGGCCATCATCGGGCTGTTCGCGCTGTCGTTCCGCACACAGGGCCAGGGCATCACCGAAGCCGAGGCGGTCATCGCCGGGCAAAGCGCGATGGCGGTGCTCGCGGTCGACGGGCAGTTCGTGTTTCCGACGGGTGTCGACGAGTTTGAGCCCATGCTCAACGCCGACAGCAAGCCGTTTGTCGTATCAAGCGACCCGGACGACCGGTTCAACTATGCGATGGTCTGGCGGCGCAAAGACCTGACCCAGGTCGAGCTGGCGATGTTCGTGTTCGAGCGCAACGCCGACGCGGGCGCGTCGGGGTCGGTTTATCTGGCCGACGCGATCGACTGCCGCTTCGAGCGTCGCACCGACACATCGGCCAACCTCTCGCTGCCCAACGGGGCGCGGCTGCCGGTCAGCAGCGTGGTGCTGGCCGAGCCGATCGACGGCACCAAGGGCAACTATGCGGTGGTGAAGGTGGTCGGCCCCAACCGAGTGGTCCCCGACCTCGCGTACGACGGGCGGTATCGGATTCACTATGTTCCCTCGGGCGCATACACGGTGCTGGTGCGCGCGATCAACGCGGTGCCCTGATCGGCCGCGGAAGCCGGCTTGAGCAGACAGATCGATCCATGAGAGCAGATCAGAACATCCTGGCCGCCCGCTTGCCCCGCACGACGGGTCGGTCGGCGTTTACGCTGGTCGAGTTGATCGTGTCGATGGGCGGGCTGCTGATCCTGATGACGGTGTTGGCGCAGCTCTTTTACAGCACACGCAAGGTGACATCGGTGGGCGTGGCGCGAGGCGAGGCCGCCAACTATGCGCGGGCGACCGAGGCGCTGATGCGCTCCGACATGCGGGCGATCGAGCAGACCGGCTTCATCGTCATCCGCATGGAGAACCGCATCATCGGCGACGCGAGCTCGGGGTTTCGCCGGTATGCCGCCGACCAGATCGCCTTCATCGCGGGCGGGTCGTTCGACACGGCGTACGAGGGGTTCATCGCGGGGGCGACCAATGTCCCGTGGTACCGCGATTCGGGCGGCAGAATCGCCCCGCTGCCGCCGGTGGACATGCCCCGCAACGCGCCGGCGGCGCGGGTGTGGTACGGGCACATCAACACCGACGGCTGGAACACGCCCGTCGCGGCCAGCTGGTCGCTCGGAAGACAGGCGCTGCTGCTCAACCCGTCGCAGATCGACGTGGCGGTGGACACCGCGGGCAACAAGCTTTACCCCGATGTCGAGCCGCTGTTTCCGCTGCCTTACTCGGTGTTCGATCCGGGGCTGTTCGATCGGGATCAGCGTGCCTACCCCACGAGCCCGACGCAGCGCATGGCCGAAAACCTCCAGAGCATCCAGGCGGCGCTGCAGTTGCCTTACCGGGTGTTCGACATCGATGTCGCCAACACCGATCTCGCGGCGGTGCGGCGGGAGATCATGTTTGACGACGCGGACGCTCCGCGGTCGGCCCTGGATCAACTGATCAAGACGGCAGAGGTCTGCCAGCGGATACCGGGCGCCGCGTGGCTGCCCTCGCCGAACAGCACACTGCCCGACGGTTCGACTTCGCCGCCGATGTCTTACGAGCGCATGATGGAGATCCACGCGCTGCTGGCGCCCAGCGCGCCGAGCTTCCGGGTGGAGTTCGCGGGAGATTACCTGATCCAGCCCGAAGGGTCGGGTCGAGACGCGTGGCAGGCCGGACAGGACGGGCGAATCGATGTCATCGACACCGATCCGAAGACGGAACTGGGCTATGTTGACAACATCCGCTGGTATGGCCTGGACGTGCAGCCCAGTCCGTCCAACCCGGACAGCGACGTTGGTATTCGCTCGGCCTTTTCGGAAGCCGAGGAGACCGACCCGGGGGCGGCCAGCCTCTGGCCGCAGCTGGACGTGATCGAGCGTGACGGCAAGGGCAAAGGCGATCAGTGGACGGTGGTGTTCGGGCTCGATCAGACGGTGACGCCCTGGCCGAAGTTGCTGCGGGTCACGACAGGCTTCTACGACAGCAGCGATTTTGTGAGATCGCAGCAGCAGCGCAAAGGTCAGCCGCCCAAGGGAATCGTTCACCGGTTCATCGTGGCGGTCGGCAAGCAGTAGCGACCGACGCCCGTCGTTGGAGGGGGTCGGTCGATATCGACTCATCCGCCGGGCGGTTTTTGTGGACGTTATCCGGCATCGGATCAACAGACAGGTAGTTGGCTATGGCTGTACGTTCAACCGGCACTCGACTTTCCCGCCGCGGCGTGGCACTGATCATGGTGCTGCTCATGCTGGTGCTCTTGATGGCGGTGGGCCTGAGCTTCATCAACGGGGCCCGTCAGGACCGCATCGCCGGTCAGGCTGCGGCCAACCGAGCCCGGGGCGACGCGGCGGTCAGCGCGACGGTCGATCTGCTCAGCCAGCAGATTGCCGATGACTATCTCACTTTTAAGGAACGCCAGGAAGCCGACCCGCTCGACCCCGAACTGACCAAGCTCTGGTCGACCTATCCGGATGAGAATCGGCCGTGGATGGCCGCTGCTCAGTGGGGCTGGTCGGGGGCGCCGTGGGATCCCAAGATCAGGGGCCGAAACAACGTCACCTGGAGCCAGATCAGCTTTTTCGGCGAGGGGTTTGTCAACGTCGAAGACCCGCTGGGCGACATCGAGGCCCCGAGCGATCCGACCCGCGCGCTCGACCTGCAATATCAGAACGTTTCGCCACTGCTGGACCCGAGGAACGGCGCTGTGATCCTCAGCGGCGGCGCGTCGAAGCGTTGGACGGTGATACCGTCGATCAGCGACGTCAGCACCGAAGACAGCCGCAGCGCCAAGTGGCAGAGGCTGCCGATCGGCGACCAGGAGGGGCTGGTGTGGGTGGCGGCGGTGCACGTGACCGACAACGGTTCGCAGGTCAACGTCAACACCGCGACGCAGACCACGGCGGCAGTCAACCACGACGCCGTCCGGATGTTTGACCAGCGGAGCAACGAAGCGCCTCGGGCGATCGCGTTCACCATTCCCGATGCGAGCCCCGGCGCCGGCAACAGCCCCGCGGCGGTCGATCTCTATGGCATGTTCGCCAAGGCCCAGAAGTATCAGAATCAGCCGACCACGCCTTCGGGCAGTCTCAATGTCATTCGCGTGTCGAGCTACAGCCCGGTGATCATCCGCGAATCGTGGAACCGCTTCATCGAAAGGCGGGTCGGACCGAGCTGGCTGACCAGCATCCGCCGCGACCCGGTGGGCTTTATCAATGGCCGCGGCCTGGGTGAACTGGGCACGGTCGAAGCGGTTCGCCGGGAGGCGTGGCAGAAGCTGGGGCAGAACCTCTACTGGTTTTTCGGCCAGCCGGTGGGGAGCAACTTCACCGTGCCCGATGACAAGCTGCGCGTTTTCGGCATTGCTGACGAGCTTGCGCTTCGGCTGCCCAGCTCGGGAACCTCATTCGATGACGCGTATCGGCGCAAGGCGCTGACGCCGCTCGCGGTGGCGCTCTCCGGGCCCTACCTCGACCGCATCAGCAAGAACACCACGTTTTCCGGCAGCCCGGATGACCCGCGAAACTACCAGTCCATCGCACCCCTGTGGTGGCAGACGGGCACTTCGACGGTCAGCTATTTCGACCCCAGCTTCGGCGACTATCTCGAGCACACCGAGTCGAGGCCCTACTCGCAACTTCGCCGGCATCTGACGACCTACAACGCGACTCGGCTGACGTGGGATGTGCCCAACGACCCGGAGCGAACTTCGCCCAGCGGTCGTTACCGCGCGGAAATGCCGCCCTGGCTCGACCAAGCCGACTCGTCATTCAACATGGCCGGCTCGGCCGGCCCGGGTGTGGGCATCGGCACGACCAACCCGATCCCCTACTTCAAGCTCGACCCCAACTGGGACAGGCGCGAACATCTCGCGTCGGCCTTCTATGCCGCGCTGAGCCAGACCACCCGTGACGCGAAGGACTACGGCGGCACGAAGTACACCGCCCGCGTCGCGGCGCTGCAACTGGCGGCCAATCTCGAGGCTTACCGGTCGGGGCAGAAGTATGACGCGAGTCGGGCGTGGATCGACGACCGCGAGACCGCGGTATGGCCGATCATGGGCCCGACGCCGCAGACCGGGCGTGTGTTTTTCGGGGTCGAGCTGCAGCCGTTCTTCAGCGAGTGCATGCTCGTTGGTTTCCGCCGGGAAGACGCGGCCGACGCCGACCATGTGATTGATGACGCCAACGCGAACGAGACGCAGGGCAACGGGTTTATCATCGAGCTGCGCAATCCGTGGCCGCGGTTCCAGGATCAGTTCGACATCGATCTGTCGAGGTTCGCCCTGAAGATCGGCGACATGGCACCCGTTCAGCTCGAGGGCACGCTCAAGGCGGGTGAAGCGATCATCCTTTATTCCCACCCGATCCTGCGCGGCCTCGCGGAGCGGGCGGGGCCTGCTCAGAGTCTGCGCGGGTTTGCCGATGGCGCCCCAGCGGCGGTGCGGCTGCTGGAGATGCCGACGTTCGAGTTCGCCGACAGCTCAGGCCAGTTTGTGGTCGCGCTGTTCGCCCTGAGCGACCCGGATGAGCAGTCGGCGGTCAGCGATGTGCTGGCGGGCGGCAACCTGATGGTCGACCGCATGCGCCTTCAGGAGGGGGTCGCCGATTGGCGCCCCGTCGTCGCGGCGCTGGCGCCCGAAGCGGCCGACCCGGCCGACCGGTATGAGGACGCGCTGGCCGTCGCGGTGAAGTCGATCCAGCGGCCATCGGATGTCAACCAGTTTTTCCCGCGGCGCTGGCGGTTTGTCGCCACCGACGCCGACAGGCTCATCCCGGACTGGGCGTTCAAAATCAACGAGCGCGCCCGCGGGGGCGGAGCGGGCATGTTCGTGTTTGAGTCACGCGTGTTTAACAGGCTGGTGACCCACGAAGACCTGGGCTCGGTCGCTGCGGACAAGCCGATGGTGATCGAAAGGGCGTCAGACCTCGACGGGGTCAACTTACCCGAGGACGATCTGAGCGACACCGAAGCGCTGGGCTATAAGCTGCAGGCGGAATTTCCGCTGGGGACAGGCTCGCTCAACACGCAGAACAAGCTGGCGAAGATCAGCAGCCCGCTGAACAGCATCCCGCCCTTCCAGATCGCCGCGAGCAACGGCCCGCTGCTCTCACCTGCGGAGGTCGGCACGCTGATGACGGTGAGCCACACCGATATCGCGCCGCTGTCGGAAAACCTGTGGAACGCGTGGTCTGTGTTCCACGCGTCGCTTCCATCCACTTCGCCGCCGCCGAACTATGAAGACCTCAACTTGGGTGTCACGAAGCTGTCGGAGCTGTCGCCCAGCGGGCAGCGGATGTTTAACGCGAATCTCGAAATGCGCAACCTTCAGTGGGCCCAGTATGCGAGCGACCTGAGCGGGTTCGCCTTCCTGCGACTTGATGAGTACTACAGGCAGGACGAGCCGCGTCTGCCGATCGCGGCGGGCATTCTCGAAATGCTCGATACGGTGGCTTACGGCACCGTCCATCCGGTGATCAGCGGCCGAATCAACATCAACACCGCGCCGGTGCGGACGATCGAGGCGCTGCCGTACTTCTCGGACTACGGCTACAGCGAGACAGGCGGTTCATCGAGCAATGCCGAGTTGACGCCGGCGATCGGCATGGTGGCATACCGCGACAAGGCGTGGAACTACATCACCGACAGCGCAAACCAGATCACCTTTGCCGACATCACCGACAGCGATGGGACGATTCAGCTGCCGGGGCGACAGTGGGCGACCGGAATCGAGGGACGCGAGGAGCGTGGCTTCGCGGCGCTGAGCGAGGCCTATCGGATCGACTTCCAGCCTCAGCACACGATCAACCGCTCTGACGACACGACCTATCGAACCGATAACTCCAACACGGTGCTTCGTCGCGCCACCCTCCGGGCGGCGGGCTACGACGGCACGCCGACCGACGACTTCGCCCAGGCGGGTGAGAATTCGGTTCTGATGGCCAGCGTCGCCTCTACCGAGCCGTGGAACCTGTTCAAGCGGATCAGCGATCCCACGGCTGATCCGACCAACCCGGATGACAGTGCGGTCACTCGGATGAACCGCGACCTGGGCTCGGGCCCAATGGACCGCACGCCCGACGACGCGGTCGACGACATGGAGGAGCGGCTGGCGCTGATGAACGGCCTGCTCAACTGCGGCGACCTCCGCAGCGACGTCTTCACCGCGCATGTGGTGCTTCGCGGCATGCGAAAGCGGGCGACCGATTCGAAGTGGGAGACCGCCGTCGAGCGGAAGTTCATCGCGGTGATCGACCGGAGCATGGTTCGCACCCGCGCCGACAAGCCCAAGGTGATCGGGTTCCTGGAGTATCCGTAAAAGGCTGCCTTGAGAGCCTCGCTTAAGATTGGCAGATCGACGCCCCGGCAACCACCGGGGCGTTTTTCTTTCACCGCCGGCGGCGGGCGTGTCGGCCGGGCCACCGGGGGGCGTGGGGCAGACCACAGGCGGGCAGCGGCGGGCGGCGTCAATGTGGTTAAGCCGCACGGCTTGAAACGGTCGGCGCGGGCGAATCGGATGTTGAGATTGCGTAGCGCAACTCTAGCGCCCAATTAATGTTGCCCGCGTCTAAGGGGCGGTGTATAGAATCACATGACGAACCGCACCAAAGACTTTATTGCAATTCGCAACCGTCATTGAAACAACCTGTCGTGCCTGACTGCCCGGGTCTGCGGCCAGCAATGTGCTGGTGCTGATCGGCAATCTGTCGCACCTCGATCCTTCTCGGAGAGGAGTTCTCGTTCATGCTTTCGTCCAAGACTCTTTCGATCGCCCTCGCGACCAGCGCCGGGCTCGCCGTGGCCGCCCAGGCGGCCGTGCCCGGCTACTCGGGCTTCGACATCCAGGCTTCCGACCGCACCGGCCACCGCCTCAACACCGGCACGATCGGCTCAATCAACGCGAGCCAGACCCCGGTGCTCGGTGAAGACCGCCAGGTCGCCTTCCGCTACACCACTTCGACCGGCTCGGCCTACTACCCGACCATCACCGACTTCCTCTGGTACGGCCAGAACGCGGTGGGCGGCGTCATCGCCCAGACCACCAGCAACTTCGGGCTCGTCTCCAACTCGATCTCCGATGACGGCAAGCTCGCCTTCTCGTTCGGCTTCGGTTCGTTCACCGGGCCGTCGTTCGTCGGCACGCGCAACCGCGGTGTCTACGTCTACAACCCCTCGGCGCCCAGCCTCACCACCGTCGCGAGCGGCGCTTCCGACTACCAGAGCGCGTTCCTCAGCTCGGGCGGCAATGAAGTGGCCACCCGCCTGACCGTCGCCGGCGTCAGCACGCTCCGCGAGATCACGCTGACCCCGCCGTCGAACTTCGACTACGCCAGCCAGCCCACCAACTACAACTTCCTCTCCAGCGGCAAGTATGCCGACGGCTACTGGGCGTCGGCCACCCGGCTCACCAGCGTCGCGCCGATCGTCCTTACCCGCTTCGATCCGTCGGGCGTGGCGCAGGTGGTCAGCGGGGCTTACACCAACATCGGCAACACCACCTTCGACATCAACGCGTCGGGCGATGTGGTCTTCTGGGGCCGCACCGGCACCGTCGACAAGCTCGTGCTGGCGAGCGGCGCCGGTCCGACCTACACCGAGATCGCGGTTGAAAACAGCGGACTGTTCGGCAACTTCACCGGGCCGAACGACTCCAGCCGCGCCCCGGCGATCTCCGATTCAGGCCTGATCGCCTTCCGTGCGCCCAACTCCGCGGGCGTCAACACCATCTGGGTGACCGACGGCGTGTCGATCCTCGATCTGATCTCGGTCGGCGACAGCGTGCTTCTGCCCGACGGCGTGACCACCGCGACCATCTTGTCGTTCGGCACCGACCTTGACATCAACGACGCGGGCGACGTGTCGTTCATCGCCAACTACGTCGGCGGCGGCAAGGGCGTCTATGTCGCGACGGTGCCCGAGCCGACGGCGCTGGGCCTGGCCGCTTTCGCGGCGGTGGGCCTGCTGCGTCGCCGCAAGGCCTAAGCGCGGAGCCGTCGATCGCCCGTGCACGGCGCTTTGCCTCCGTGCGACGCTTTGCGCGGGCCCGGCGGACGGGCGGTCATCGCCCGGCTGACACTTCGTGATACGATCCAGACCCGCCCGGACGCACCTGCATCCGGGCGGGTTTGACGTTTACTGAGCATCACCCGTCCGCAGCGATCGCAGGCGACTTGCCCGCGGGATGACGGACGCCGCAACCGCCCCGCCGCGACCGGCCTACAACGGATCGACCTTGACGACAGCTTCACCGAACCATGCCCGCCCGCCCGAGCCGCCGCAGGAGACGCTTCGCAAGACGCAGGTGTTGTGGGATGCCGAGCAGTTTGACGAGGCCTCGGCCCTGCTGCTCTGGGCGCTGGAGCATCACCCCGACCACGTCGGCCTGCTCCGCGCCGCCGCCCGCACACGGCTGCGGATGACCGACACGCCAATGGCGCTCGAGTTGCTCCAGCGGGCTCACAGGCTCGAACCCGACAACCCTCATATTCTTGGCGAGCTTGGTCAGGCGGCACAGGCCGCCGGGCAGGTCGATCGGGCGACCGAGCATTACCAGCGTGCGCTGGCGATGGCGCCGGATGACGTTGCCGCGCTATGCGGGCTAGCGCAGGTGCACGAGCGGATGCACCGTCTCGACCAGGCCGCACAGTTGCTCGATCGGGTTGCCGTGCTCGACCCGGGCAACCCGTGGGTCCGCTTCTATCGCGCCAGCGTCCGCTACCGCCAGGGTGACGCGGCCGGCGCGGCGGCGGCGCTCGAGTCGCTGATCGCCGACAGCCCTCCGGCGGCGGTGGCGTGTGACGCGTGGTACAAGCTCGCGGAAATCTGCGACCGGCACGGCACTGCCGAAGAGACGATGGCGTGTCTCGCGGCCGCCAAGGGCACGATGGCCCCGCGACACGCCGCGCTGCATGAGCGACACCAGGCGTATTTTGCCGAGGTCGAGTCGAGCCGCGCGGGCGTCACGGCCGCAACACTCAAGCGCTGGGCTGGCGGTTTGACTCCGCGCGACCGATCCTCGACTCCGCCCAATCCGGCATCGGCGCCGGCGCAATCGCCCGCGGCGTCCGGGCGGCGGCTGGCATTTCTCGTGGGCTTCCCGAGGTCGGGAACGACGATGCTCGAGCAGGTTCTTGGCGCACACCCCGACGTGGTCGCGGTCGACGAGCGAGAGATGCTCAGCGGCATTCGCGCCGGCGCGCGGGATCTGGCCGACCCGTCGATCCCGATGGGCCATGTGCTTGACGCGCTGACGCCCCGGCATCTCGATCGGCTCCGCGAGCTGTACTACCAGGAGCTGGTCCGAATTCTCGAGTTCGACCCGGGCGACAAGCTGGTGATCGACAAGCAGCCGCTCAACCTGCTGATCCTGCCCGAGGTGGCACGGATTTTCCCCGATGCCACGGTCATCGTCGCGCTGCGCGACCCGCGCGACGTGATCCTGAGCTGCTACATGCAGCCCTGGACGCCCAACCGCTTCACCGTCGGCCTATCGACCCTGGTCGATGCCGCCCGGCTGTATGCGCGGGTCATGTCCTTCTGGGTCGAGTGGCGAGAGATCTGCCGCAACCGATGGATCGAGGTGCGGTATGAAGACACGGTGGACGATCTCGAATCGCAGGCTCGCAGGGTGCTGGCCGCGCTGGGTCTGCCCTGGAACGACTCGGTGCTGTCGTTTCACCGCTCGGCGGCTGAGAAATATGTGCGCACCCCCAGCTATACAGGTGTCGTTCAACCTGTGCACCGCAAGGCCGTGGCAAGATGGAAAAAGTATGAGAGTCATTTCGCGCCGGCCATGCCCGTCATCGAACCTTTGCTCAAGTCATTTGGTTATTCATGACCGATTGGACACTCGGTAGAGTGTGGCGACCCGCTCCGTGTCTGAATTGGAAACGTGCTGTTCCGGAGACCTTGGATGACCCTCCCTGCCTCGCGCGGCGTGCGCTCCCTGACCTCAGCGACGACCAACTCTCGATCCACTTTCGCCCGCGTGGTGGCGCTTGCGGTGGGCTTTTGTGCGGCAGCCGCCCTGCCGGCACAAGCCCAGGTGAACGAGGCGGATCTTCCGCCCGGCGCCGCGGCGGCGGCGAATGTAGGATATGGACAGCCCCGAGTGCTGCTGCGAGACGCCTGGCGCGGCGCGTTTAATGTTCCTGACGGCGCCTCGATCTCGTCTGCCACCCCGCGAATTGACGACCGCGGCACCGTTGTTCTCAAAGTCATTCTGATCGACGGTCAGATGGGGGCCTGGGTCGGTGGAAGCGGGGGCGACCCGAAACAGCCGGGCAGGGTCATCCCCGCGACCGTGTTCACCGGGGTCGGGGGCGATATCGCGGTGGCCGATGTCGTCGATCCGCAGAAACGGGACGCATCGGTGAGAGTCGGGTGGACGCAGTTCGAGTCGGCGCAGGACGGCGTCTATGTCGCCGACGTCGGTCGCTCGGTCGATCAGGTCAGGCCGGCACCGCAGTTTGTCAGGGCATTTCAGAACGCGCAGGTCTGGACGATCGCCGGCATGGATACGCGCGGACATGTGATCGCCAGAGGCAGCACGCAGCAGGATATGCGGCTTGAGGTGGCCGACACCGCCAACCCCAATGCGGGCGCGACGGTCATCGCCTCGACCTCGTCGCTCGATCCGAAGAGCGAGTATTCATACCTCTTCACGCCGACGGTTACGCTCGACGGCCGGGTTGCGATGAAGGTGCGACGCGGCGCTCCGGGTGAACTGGGCGACGCCCAGCCCGATGAACTGCGCATCTTCGACCTCAACGGCGCGAGCGTCGTCGTTGCCCAGGATCGCGATGCCGATCCGCAGTCACCGTTTATCCGCTTTGACAATGCGATGTCAGTCACTCCGGGCGGAGCCGTCGGCTTCACCGCCGAGCTGGATAACGGGCGGGCAATCTGCCTGGTGCAGAATGGCCAGACCGTGGTGATGGCATTGGAAGGCGATTCGGGCATCAAGTCGATCGAGTCGTTCGCCCCGGCGTTCAGCAACGCGGGGACAACCTTCTTCCGGGCCGTGAGCAACCAGGGCGTTCGGTCGCTGTATGTCGCCACGATGACGGCGGTGACGCCGCTGCTGAGCGTCGGGCAGTCGATCGAGACCGACCTGGGCAAAGACACCATCGCCGGCTTCAGCGGATCGCCGGTGTGCAACGGCGCGGGCGACATCGCCGTGGGCGTATCTCTGGCATCGGGCAGCAAGGCGCTGCTGGTCATCCCGATCGAGCGTGCCCGCAACGGAGCCTAAGATGCGCGGCCGCGTCGCGCCCGGATGCACGGGGGCGCCGGATGGTAAGCCGGGCAAACAGTGCGGCCGTTGCGGCTGCGACGATGTCTCACCCAGCGCAGAAGGCCCTGGGGCGGCGGCCTGATCGTTGCCCTGCCTGCCCCGCTGAGTTATCAATGTGGCACCAAACCGCGTTTCGCGTTTCGATCAGAAAAGTTGACCGTCGTTGACCGGCACACGTACCACCCCACCGTGTCACAGTCCGGCGGTCTGGAGAGAGGAGTCAATCCCATGTTGTCTTCACGTACGCTTTCGCTTGCGCTGGTCGCCGGCGCTTCTGCCGCCGCTACGGCGTCGGCCGCGCTGCCCGCCTACACCGGCTTTTCACTGCAGGCCTCTGACCGCACCGGCCAGCGCCTGAACACCGGAGCCACCGGCCAGATCAACAGCGGACAAAACCTCGCCCTGGGCGACAGCCGCGAGATCGCGTTCCGCTACACCACCACGAGCGGCACGTTTTACTACCCGACGATCACCGACTTCCTCTGGTATGGCCAGAACGCGTCAGGCACCATCGTCGGCGAGTCGACGGGCGTCATGAGTCTCAACACCGATTCGATCTCGGACGACGGCAAGCTCTCGTTCTCGTTCGGGTTCGGCTCCTTCACCGGTCCAAGCTTTGTCGGATCGCGCGCCCGCGGCCTCTATCTCTACGACCCGGCCGGTCCGTCGCTGACCACGATCGACAGCTCCGCCAGCGACTATCAGAACGCGTTCATCACCTCGGACGGCAACGCGATCGCCTCGCGCGTAACCAGCACGGGTGTGACGTATCTGCGCGAGTTCACGCTCGACCCGGCCGGAACGTTTGACTACGCCGAGCAGCCGACCGACTACAACTTCATGTCGTCGGGAAAGTACTCCGACGGCTACTGGGTTTCGGCAACGCGGGTCGCGGCAACCGACCCGCTCTCGCTGACCCGCTTCGCTCCCGACGGCACGCCCACCAACCTGTCGGGGACGTTCACCGCGGTCGGCAACAGCTCGTTCGACGTCAACGCTTCGGGCGACACCGCCTTCTGGGCCCGCACCGGCACGCTTGACAAG
>CAZBOE010000036.1:27728-27981 GCA_964493365.1 uncultured Tepidisphaeraceae bacterium
CTATACCGAGCTGGCTGTTGAAAACACCGGCCTGTTCGGCAACTTCACCGGGCCCAACGACGTCAACTTCGCGCCGGCCATCTCCGACTCCGGCCTGGTCGTCTTCCGCGCCCCGTCGGCGGCCAGCGTCAGCACGCTGTGGGTGACCGATGGAACCAACTACCTCGATCTGATCTCGGTCGGCGACAGCGTCGTGCTGGCCGACGGTGTGACCACCGCGGTGGTCTCTTCGTTCGGTTCGAACGTCGACATC